>CAZVVF010000333.1:0-5317 GCA_964630575.1 uncultured Burkholderiales bacterium
GGCCGCAAGATGGGCTGGGGCGCCGAGAGCAAAGCAGCGCTGGGACTAACGCTCGTCGACGCTCGCGTCAAAGCACTCGGTTCGATCGAACAGCTCCAACTCTATTTTGACTCCGACTTCGGCTACAACGACGCCGAAGCCATTGCTAATTACTGGGGAGACCCCAGTGCTTATCACGGCAAGTTAAGAATCGAAAGGAACCTCATTCTGGGTCACGAGTATGACCTTCGAAGTCTCATAAGCGCTTCTCGGGGCGACTGAGATTGCCTACGAATATCGACTGGTGTGTCGGCGTCGAAGTAGAACTGCTCGCCCCACCTGGGAAAAGCCGTCTGGATCTCGCCTTGGCGATAGCTCGCGCGCGCGGGGGCCAGGTCAGGCGGTTTTTCCATCCTCAATCGGAGCCTAGCAAGGTTCCCGGAACGCCCGTCTTCCACAACCTGACTCTCGGGTTCGAGGTTCTTCACCACGAGGGAGGCTGGATCGCCAAATGCGTGGATGATCTCACTCTCCAGAGCGACCTGGCCCGAGACGCTCGCCCCAAAGCCGACTGGTATAGAATCTTGAGCGACGACGAGCGCTTGCTCCGCTTGATCCAAGAGCAAGCCGATGCCAGCCTCCCCATAGACCAGGTCTTGGCTCCCATCGGACGGCTCTTCGCCACCGAACCCAGTCCCGGCCCCGGCGGCATGATTCGAGTCCACGACAAGTGTGGCTCCCCGATAGCCATCGCCGCCCCCCTACCCGGAGAGCGCGAGCGTCCCTGCGAATTGGTGACCGCTCCTCTCAAGGACCGCCACCAGGAGCAACTCGATGAATTGCTGGGCCTGGCCCGCTCGCTCGGGTTCACGGCCCCCGCCGAGGGCGCCACCCACCTGCACTTTGACGCGACCGCTCTGCAAACAGCCAAAGCCTTTGCCAACCTCGTTCAACTCCTCTGGGTCTACAACGCCGCCCTCAAATCTCTGATGAAAACCAATCCCCAGTGCGTCAGGCTGGGGGCCTGGCCAGCCACTCTGATGGAAATGGTATCCGAGCCTGATTTCGCCCAGAAAACCTGGCCCCAAGTCCAGTCGCTGGTCAAATCGGTAGAGCTCACAAAATACTGCGACTTCAATCTCATCCACTACCTCAAGGGACGCCCAGAGCAAAACACTCTCGAAGTGCGCATCCTGCCTGTCTCACTCAGCAGTCGCTCCATCATCGATGCGACCAACCTTTTCGTCGCCATCCTCAAACGAGCTACCGGCCCTCGTATCCCGCCTAGAAAAGAGCCCAGGGACGGCAGCCTCGCGAGCCAAAAATCCCTACTCGACGAACTAGCGCTCAGCCAGGATCTCAAGGAGCGCTGGCTGGCGAACTCTCCTGAAGACTTCAAAACCAAGGCTTGAACGAGCGCCCAACCTCGCCGAGAAACTCTCTCCACCCCGAGCCCAGAGATTGCCGTGGTGGCCGGTAAGAGATACTATAGTCGCATGAATGGGCGCAAGAAAGAACTCGCGGTGGTGGTCGTTGCCGTCGCCCTGGTCAGCGCCTATCTGGCCACCCCTCCAAAGCGCGAGGCCGCAAAGGCCAAGCCTCAAGGGCCGGTTCGAGCAGTCCAGCCCCTCGGCAAGTTGAAACTCAATCTTTCAGAAGAGGCCCAATGGGTTGTGGACAAGGCCATCGACTCCTATTCGCCTCGCGTTCCGATCCAGAAAGGTTCGCCTGAACCCCCTTTGTGATTTCAGTTAATTTTCAGGCCCTTGCCCTAGGCTTAAACCGGGTAAGGTCTGCCTTTTAGACTGATTCTACAGGGCAGACACCCAAACACTGAGGGATGGGTATCGGCGGTTTTGAAAAGTTCAACAGCCTCAAAAGCTCCGGCGAGACTCATTCCCAAAGCCTATCGCGCGATCCGAGAGGAAGCGAAACCATCCTTAGAACTGTTGGAGCCGGTCAGCGAAAATTCGACCATCGGCGTCCTCGACAGCTTTAGCCGAACACCGACCGAGCCCAGCAAGCACGGAGACTGGGTTCACGATGTCATCGTGAATGCTGGCTTTGACGACGATCAGGTCGTCAAGATCGAAAACTCCACAGGACGAGAGAGCAACAAGGCGCTCGCCGACCTACTCTTTGCCGATTCGAAGGAACCCTTCGGCCAAAGACTCGATGCCTACATCGAAACCTCAGCCTGCCACATGCTCGCCAAAACCAATGGGAGTCTCAAACAGATCGTCGCTCAACCGAGCCTCCCCTTTCGCACCCTCAATCAATCTCAAGGGAATTCTCGGGTGGACATCTATCGACTTCTCAACGGCGCCGCTTTTGATTGGTCGGTCACTCCGGCGCGTTTAACATCCGTCGGCGAAAAGATGGCCAAAGAGTGTGGCCTAGAGCCTACTGGACAAGACTTCTCTCCTCTCAAACTGAGGCAGAGCTTTGTTGAACGCGTTTCTGAAGTCATCGGCCGAAGCGAGAGGCTACCCGCTTTGCAGTCCGAGCACAGCCACCTCTTGGCCACTCTGCGAGACAGAGACGTGGTCATGGTCAAGTCGGCTGGCAACAGCGCCGATGACCTTCAAGACCTGCGCCAACAAGGGCTCACAGTGCCAGAGGATTTTGACGATGACCTCACCGCCGTCGGCGACAAACTCGTGGTAGGCGCCTTCTTCAATCCTGGCAAAGGCAACCCAAAAGACAACCAGATGGCCTACTTCAGCTCTCAGTACTCAGCGGTCAAAGTCTTAGCCAACGGCTTCAACGTCCCCACATCCCCAGGTCGCGTGGCCACAGGAACGTCCTTCGCTGCTCCGCAAGTGAGTTCAACCCTCGAAAAGACACGCCGGGCTCATCCTGATTGGTCGTTGAGTCAGCTCGAAGTGGCCACCATCAGTGAGTTTCAGGCAACAGACGGCTTCAATCTGTTATAGCGTGGACTTCTTCAAACGAGAATAGCCGTACAGGAGCCCAGCGCTGACCAACAGTGTCGCTCCTCCGGCCAATTCCAGGACCAAGTCCATGCGCTCCCAACTCATAAACACCGCCACCACCGCAGCCATGGCCGCGCAAGCCAAACGGTCGAGCAAGGACTCCACCGAAAGGAGGGTGGCCCTCAAGGAAGGCTCTGGAATGGAATCGTTGAGCATTTTCCGCTGCACCGGATAAGCCACCCCGCAAGCGAGAGCAAAGAGAGCCAGCAAAGCGAACGACCCGACCCATCCCGTTCCCGGCAAGAGCGCCGTGGTCACAGCCATGACCACCGCCACACCCAGCACCGATCGCATCTCGCCAAACTTCTCGGCGATCGGTTCAGCCCAAGCCGAACCGAGAGCCTCCAGCAGGGTGGTGAGTCCAAGAACCACTCCGAAGGTCGCTACGGCATAGCCTTTGGCCCCCAGAATCGGCTGAAAGAGGTTGACCTGAACCAGACGTGCCAGCACGAATACGGCGAGTCCTGTTCCCATCATGAGCCACAGTTGGGGGGTGTGGCGGAGCACTCGCCAACAACCTGAAAAGGTAGGAACGCTCTGAACGGCCCGACCCTGGGGAAACTTCGCCGAGATGAACAGCGCCGCAACCGCCGCGATCGTCGTGAGCCAATAGGGCAGAGTGATCTCCCAGGCCATCACGTAGCCTACCGACCCCCAGGCGAGAACCCGTCCCAGAAGGCTCAAGGCGCGAGCCCGACCTTCGGTCTGACGATAGTATTCCGTCTCTCCGGCTTGATCCAAGAAATCGTAGAGGTAAGCACTGGCCGATCCCGACATCAAAGAGCGCGCCAGAGCGACCATCAACCAGTGGAACAAAAACCCCCAGAAGGTCACAAAAAAGATGGGGATCAGGTTGGCCAAGGTGAGTATCGCGGCAGCCCAACGCAGGCTCAACCGTTGACCATAGCGGTCGGCCAAAAAGCCGGTCGGCAACTCCAAAAAGCAGAAGGAGAGGTAATAGAAGCTCTGGATTCCAAAAATCTCTGTGTCCGAGAGACCCATCTGACGTTGATACTCGTAGAAGATGGGGACCCAGAAAAGTAGGGAAAAGAAGAAGCTAAAAGCGTGGTAGAGTTTGATAACTTTCTTGCTCATTTGGCGTAGGGCCTTAACTGTAGAATGTAGAGTCCATCAGAGTTGGCCAGCCACTCAATGTCAACCGGCCAACTGAAAGTGTAATCAGGGGAAAAGTGGGATTGCAAGAGGCGTCCGGCAAAAGCCAGCTGATTGAGAAGCTCCAACTGGGCTGCTGTCAGATCTGATGAGGCATCACCCAACGAGAGCGTTCTGCCCCCGCCCTCAACGGTGTTGAACAGGTACTGGATAGGAAGCTCGGTTCCACCCACGATATTCTCCACCGACTGGCACGACGCATTGAGATACACGTTGCGAAAGTCATCCCTGTTGGTAGGATTGGTGGTCACCATCACCCCGCCCACGGTACTGGGAACCTGTTCCTGGATGATGACTCCCATATAGGAGTCGTCCAGCGAGATCCCTACCTCTTGCCTCAAGCGCGTGCTCCTGGGAGACAACAGCGAGGCCCAAACTTGCTTCACGCTGTTGAAGAGGTTCTCGGCCGTAGTCACGTGGTTTATCGACTCATAGACTCCAGCCGCCGAGAACTGCTCAAGGTCCTCGGCGTTCGATGAACTCCGGATCACAAAACTCGAGACACCCAAGAGGTGAGTCGTTATCTCCTCGTCGATACGCTCTCTCAAGCGCTCGGGCATCCGAGTTTGGCGAATCAAATTCTGCAGCGTCACACAGAGCGGGTCAGCCTCTCGGGCCTCGAGTTGAAGAGCCATCTTCAACTTGCCGATGGTTTGTTGGATCTGTGGCGAAGACTCTAAGAACTCGCGCTGAAAAGAAAACGGTATGGCGATACCTCGGGGAACGCGCAGGATGCTCCGCAGAAAGTCTCTCGCTGCCGGTATGAGGAGCTTGGGTTCGGCCTCCACCTGCAAGAACTCGCCGAGGTGGTTGAGCAAGTTCCGTCGGGGCGGTCTCGGCAGCTGGTAGTACCCCAAGACTTTGGGGGAACCGTTCTCCAGAAGGTGGATCATCTCGCCGATGTTGGCAGCTTTGGTGCCATAACGGTAACGGTCCGAAAGCCTCAGGCGTCCCAATTCTACAATGGTATAGGTCTCAGCATCGGGCTGCTCCAAGCGGACCTGATGAACAGCCCAGCCTGGTTTATGGCTCGTGGTTTCGGGTCTGGGAATGGACTCCAAAACGATGGAGTCGGCATCGCTCTCGACCCGATAGCGAACCCATTGACCATCCAGGTTTTCAGATCGAACCCGATCGAGTATACCGATCTGGACGGCATTGGGGATCTG
>CAZVVF010000334.1:0-5314 GCA_964630575.1 uncultured Burkholderiales bacterium
CCAGTCTGCTCGGCGTCTTTGGGCATCACGTGGGAACACTTTTCAAAACCTCCGGCGCCCTGCAGCTTTGGTCGAATCCAGAGACCCAAGGAGAGGTCAAGCAAGTCCTCGATCACCTGCTGCCTATATGGGGAATATCCCAAGCCATCTCACTCCACAAAAAGCGTGGAGAAAAGGCTCACAAAGCGCTTCTCGAAAGCTGGGTTGCTCAACCCGATGTGAAGCCGGACGATCTCCAACGAGCCCTCCAGTCGATGGTCTCTTACGTCTATCACGCTCCCCGAACCGAACCGTTCCTGAGGTGGGAGAGCAACGGTGAAGCCCCCCAGAAAGACTCCGGGTTGCAAACTCTTCCCCCTCTAGACGATGTTCCTCAGCTCTTCGACAAAACACTAGCGCTCACCATCGGTTTACTAGAGATGTTGAACAATGTGCGCAAATACCCATCGGATCGAGGGAGCGGTCGAGAGGACCGCAAAGACTTGGCGGAGCTCGATCCCAAAGACAGGGTGGTGCGAGTGACCTGTTCTGTTCTCCAGTCAGAGGCTTTTATCGAGGTGATTCAACCGACCGTCACCGCCCCTGACGGCTCTATACCTCGCTCCCGAAGCCTGCAGAGAATCAGAGCTCTGGAGAACTCCCTGCTAGGTGCGCTGGTCGGTACGGAACCCGAAATTGTCGTCGGTCAAACCTCTGTTTCTCACGTGGTTCTGGTCAAACATCGCTGGACGTACCGCTACCGTCAATTGATAGAGGATTGGAGAACCCACGTTGGCCCGTAAACTCAGAATGATGCTGGTGGACGATAACCCCGTCACCGAGATCGAGACCAAACACCTGGAACTTCAGAAGGTGCCGTATGACGAGTCGGAACAGGACCCGTCGCTGGGAACTTGGGCGCAACACCTCAGGCTCTGGAGCGACAACCTCTTCCCTCTGGAAGACCCCGACTTGGTTCTGGTGGATTGTCGATTTGAAGACGACAACAAGTACGCACCGATGGCCGCCAATCTAGAGGGTTTCGACCCTCGCGGACTGATGCACGGCGCGATCTTTGTGGCTCGCTTATTTGGCCGAGACCGCTTCCATCCATTCGGTTTTTCGGTCTACAGTATGGATGCATCGGCTTTCCATCAGGATGCCTATGCCAAGACCTTCATGGGCTTCTTGCTGGCCATGCGCGATTCCACTCTGCCTCCGGGCGAAAAGGGGCTCATCAGGGGCAAGCGAGCCCGAGAACTCGCCTCCACCTGCAGCGAAGAGTTGGCGAAAACGGTGAAGCAAACCCCGGCCACCGCTTGGGGTCCAGCCCTTGAGATGTACCGTCAGAGGTTTCTTGAGGTGGCCGATCTCCAGGCCATCGTCATCGACGGTCAGAGCTTCCTAAAGCTCACCGATCTCCTGAAGCGAAACGACCTCCAAGCGATCGAGAGTGGGGCCGAGCTGACTTGGCGCTGCTTCAATGGAGAGATGGACAGCGTGGACATCCGCTCCCTCTTCGCCGACCAGTTGACCGAGGACCGATGGAGCGAAGCCACCACGGCCGTGGCGCTCGAATGGCTCAACAATCTCCTGGTTTTGGGTGACTACCTGGGTGAAGCTGTGGAATGGTCGCGCGGCATCATCAAGGACGGGCTTGAGCCCGAGGAATCGAGCATCATTCGGGGTCGCGATATTCACGGTCAGAAACTCACCCGCTTCTTCCACGCCTGTCTCAGTGTGATCTCTTGGTACGAAAACCGCCTGAGTGAGGATTTGCAGCTCTCCAGCAGTGCCCTGGTTCTGGAACTTGGGCTCTCCGACAAGCAGCTCAACCGCTATTTCAATCCCCTTCTGAGCATGCCCTGGGGTAAAGTTGTGCACAAGCTCGACGAGCGCATGCGCAGTGGTGTTTGGCCGCTTCCGGGGCAATGGGAACTTCACACGGTGTTGGACGAGTGGTGCACTCGGATAAGAAAAGAGAAATGCCTCTTGACCGGTCCCTGGGGCCAATGAGCGACAACCCCATCCCCGATACCATCGGAGTATCGCTCGACACACGCGAAAGCCTCCGCAAGGCGTCCCAAAGTCTAACCGCCCTGGAGGTTCCAGGCTACACCCTCACCAGAGAGATCGGACGCGGGAACTTTGGCACCGTCTGGCAAGCCGAGAGGACCAAAACCAAGCAACAGGTCGCGATTAAGATCGTAGCCCACGAAGCCGGGTTAAACTGGGACTACTTTCGCAGGGAACTCGACTTTCTCAGAGAGCTAGAAGAGCATCCCAACACCCTCACGATTCTGGACGCTCAACTCGACGGGGACCCGCCGTTTATCGTTATGCCGCTGGCCGACGGCGGCTCCATGGAGGAGTCCGTCCGCCGCGACCCACCCGACTTAAAACCCATTGAACTCTGGCTGAGGCAGATGGCAGCAGCCCTCATCTTCATTCATCGCAAAGGTGTGATCCACTGCGATCTCAAGCCGTCCAACGTGCTCCTGAGTTCAGACAGGTATATCCGCATAGCAGACTTAGGCCAAGCTCGTCGAAAAGGCCACGGCATGGCCCTCGGAACCATAGGCTTTATGGCCCCGGAGCAGTGCGACGAAAAGAGTATGTCCAGTCCCTCAGTCAGCTGGGATGTCTACGGCTTTGGAGCGACCGCCTATTGGCTCCTCACGGGAAAAGTTCCCCGCGCCGTCGAGGGGCAACCCTACGACCTGGCCTCCTACGCCGACTGCTTCGAAAACACCAAACTCGTTCCCATAAGACGCCTGAATCCCAAGATCGACAAAGAGCTCGCCGCTATTATCGAGGGCTGCCTGGAACCCGACGTCAAGAAGAGAATCCCCAGCATCGATGCGGTTCTGTCCGACCTCAACCGCAGGCGAGACAACGAACCGCTCCTCTGTCGCCAGCCTTGGAGCCTCCTCTATCTCACCCGAACAGCTCTCAAGCGACGAACGGTACAAACCTTGCTGGTGGCTCTGCTTCTAGCCCTCGTCGCCGGATGGTTCGGATGGCAAGAGCGCAATGAAAACCGCTACCTGTCGCACCTCACCACCGGTATTCACGCCCACGAATCGGGCCGACTGGAAGAGGCCTACCTCCACTGGCTAGAGGCTCTGCACTACCGGCCTTCCAACAAGACTCTCAACAGTCGACTCCAGTTCTTACCACTGGACCAGCTCTACCCTCACAAAGCCCGCGTCACCGACCTCGAGGTCTCCCGGTCAGGCGAGCGATTGATCAGCGCCTCGACCGACGGGGAGGTCGTCCTTTGGGACAGTTCCAGCGGTCAAAAAATAGGGGATTTCCCTCACTCCTCTTACGTCAGTGAACTCGCCCTAAGCCCCGATGAAAAGTTGCTGGCCACCGCATCCTGGGATGGCAACGCCAGAATTTTCACCCTGGAGAGCGGGCAGATGAGAGCCCTTTTGAGCCACAAGACAGAAGACTTCGAACCTTCCGTTACAAACCTCGCGTTTTGTGATCAAGGACGCTTGTTGGCCACGGCCGACCTCCAGGGCAGCGTAAAGCTGTGGTTCACAGAAGACGGAACACCTAAGGACATTGCCACCCTGCCCACCGACCTCTACATCCTTCAGGTCCTGGCCGCACACCCCACACGCCCTTTGCTAGCAGCGCTCACTGGCCCCAACACGATCGGGGTCTGGAACCTGGAAACCGGTGTCCAACTGCCCATCAAACTGCAGCACAAAGAAGCGATCAACGACCTCAAGTTTAGCCCCAACGGCGATTTTTTGATATCGGCCTCAGACGACAACACGGCGGTCCTTTGGGATATCGACAGTGGCAAGAAAGTCCGTGAATTCCAACACGACAGCCGGGTCAACACCCTGCTCGTTATCTCCGAGCAACAGGTCGTTACCGGTTGCGAGGACGGAAGCGCCAATGTGTGGGACTTCGAAAAGGATGATGCCACCGATCACTTCTACCACCGCCGGCCCGTTCGGAGCTTGGGGACCAACAGCGACGGGACCTTGCTCGCGGTGGGGACCGGAGAGAGTGAAATCCTCTGGTCAGACACCGAGCCCAACGGAACGGTAGACGTTTGGGACCTTCAACACGGCTATCAGGTAGGAGGCCCTTGGCCCCACGATGGTCCGGTGGAGACCGTCGCCTTCTCGACAGCCGAACCGCTGGTTCTGAGCGCCTCGGGAAGCGCCCGCCAAAGCACGGCCGCTCACCCTGGGGCGGTCCGCGCTTGGAAGTACGTGTTGGCCTCAGGCCCTACCTCTGCCCCCCTCTCGGCTCCGCCGGCAGAACCATCCGAAGCCAAGAGCCAGATCGTTCTGCCCAATGGTGTCACCATCTCTCACGGCCAGAACGTCGCTATCAATCAGTATGCCCTCAACTCGGCCGCCGAACTCGTCGCGACAGCCTCCGAAGACCGCACCGTTCGCTTGTGGTCCTCCCTCGATGGTCAGCAGGCGAAAAACCCCCTCCTCTTGAGTGGTCCGGCCAAAGCGGTGTGCTTCACCGATGACGGCAAAGCGCTCGCCACCGCCGCCTACGTCTCGGGCAGCTACTCGGCGATCCAGCTCTGGGAGGTGGAGACAGGCTATCCTATAACGCCGACCTTGGCCTGTCCCGGCGAGGTCCATACTCTTTCAATTTCTCTCGATGGAGGCGAACTCCAGTCCACGAGCGAAACGGGCACCTACATTTGGAAGCTTAACCTAAACGAGCCCAAACATGACTGGGATCGCGAGATCCAGCATAAACTCAGAGCCAAGCTCGATGCGAGAGGCTCGGTGGTACCAACCTCGGTTGTGTCAGAAACGGTCATGAGGGACAAATCAGAGTAAGTTATACTCTCACCAGGAGATAGTTCATTGAAAGTCTTATTCGCTGCCATAGCTCTTATCAGTGCCCTCGGAAGCTCACCTCAAGTGGGCCTTCCTAGTACCCATCAGCACGACCACCAAGAGTGCGAACAACACGTGTATCTAGCTCGTTCGGCTCGGTACATCGCCGTCTGCTCCAAGGGTGATCTCAACGCGAGCTTCCCCACTCAGTCAGCCGCAGCGATGGCCGCTCAGCGACATCAAAAGGCCACCGGCCACCAAACGAGCGTTCGCAAACAGTAGCGGGCAGCGAGAATCTTTTAGCGCCTCGGCGCGAGCTTCAAAACTCGCGACCCTCCAGCCGAGACATTCCTCAATTCTCCGGAACACCAAAGATGAAACTGGTCCATGTAGTTTCGACTGGCCGGATGACCCGACTGCCCCGTAGGCAAGACCGAACGATACTCCACTTCGTCGCAGAGTTCGGCGACCTGACGAAACGACGGACACCACGCCTCAGCACC
>CAZVVF010000335.1:0-5314 GCA_964630575.1 uncultured Burkholderiales bacterium
TCAGGGGCGGTGCGTTCCTCGTCGGAGTCGAAGGGTCTGCGCCCGCAGATCATCTCGTAGATCGTCACCCCGAGGGCGTAGATGTCGGCGGCTTGGTCGACGTCTTCAGCGGCCCCCCACTGCTCAGGGGCTCCGTACTGAGGGGTTCCGAGAAAGGCCCCGGTACCGGTGATGCCCATGTCGCTGGGAATCTGGTCGATATTGAAGGCGATGTTGTCCAGGGGCTTGTCGTTAGCGGTTTTGACGATCCCGAAATCGGTGACACAAACCCGCTCGTCCCCGCGTATCAAAAGGTTGGCCGGTTTGACGTCGCGGTGAACCACGCCCCGAGAGTGGGCGTAGGCTAGGCCCTCAGCGATCTGGATGGAGATCTCTAGAATTCGCTTCCATTGGCCTGGTTTGAGGTGCCCTCCCACGAGCCACTGCTTGAGCGAGCCACCGGTCAAGAAGTCTAGAAAGAGGGAGGGGAGACCTGAAATGTCTTTGACAAACCAGCACTGGACGATGTGGGGGTGAACGCCCAGATCGATCCAGGTCTCGGCTTCGCGCAAAAAGCGTTCTCGAGCCGTCGGTGAGCCCACCAGGGCCGGGAGTGGCATCTTGACGGCGAGTTCACGGTTCCACTCTCGATGATGAACCCGCCACACCGCCCCCATGCCTCCCTGTCCGATCAGTTCTCGGATCTCAAGCCCGTCGGCAATGACGTCACCGGGTTTCCAGCCGCAAAAGGTCACTCGGTCCTTCAGGACCGGACTCGGCACGGCGAACGTATCGTCAGTTCTGGACACGCTAAACACTCATCCGGGGAGAACGTTTGTCCTACTCGGAGAAGATTCACGAAGTTCTAAACGGTGGCCGTCTGGGTCCTCTAAAAGAAGAATTTTATGTCCCCACGATGTCTCTTGAGGGCCAAACAGGATACTCTCTTGGCTGAGACGGGTGGCCAAATCTTGGATGTCGGGGACTTCATAGGATTGTACGAGCCCTCGACTGCCTGGCTCTTGGCTGACACCGAAATCCCTCTGCTCCTGAACGGTCAGTTCGCCATGCAGATGAATTTCTAGACCGCCGTGGGCTGCTAGGACCTGGCTGCGTTTCGTCTTTTTTTTCTCCACAAAGCCAAGGCTGTTGTAGAAGCGAGCGCTTCGGGCCAGGTTGCTGCAGACGACAAAGATCGAGGAGAGCCGCGGGCTTACCATAAGGGGGCGGCTACCACGGAAATTCCATCCAGATCTGGTGCTCCAGGGCGTGCTCTAGGCTCTGTTCGATGTAGCCTTGAAAGAGCTGTAGGAAGGTGTCTGCCTCGAAGGCTCGGGCCGGAGACTCCCCACCGGTAAGCCACCAGAGGAGCAGCGATGCTGGTGCGAGTCGGTCGCGACGACCGTCGGGGCCTCGGTGGGAGAAGGACTGTGTAACGAGGTCGATGCGCTCGAGTTCGCGCGGTGTGAGAAGGACCAAGGTGGCCATTCGGCTGGCCAGTATTCCAAGGTCGGGTTGGCCGGTCTGCTTGGTGATCGCCCGATAGAGGTAGGCGATTCCGAAACAGGTGAACGCCTTGGGCGCCTCGTGGTGACGAAGATGGGTGTGTCCGGCTCGCTCGACTCTCTCTTTGAAAGCGTCCACGGTTCGGGGAGACTGGGCCAGAATGGTGAGGAGGGAAAGGCTGGTTGGAAGTGCGTGTAGATAGCGCTGCCCGGTCTCGTTTGGGCCAGACCCAAATCGGCTCAGAATTTGCCGGGACTCCGGCATCTGTAACATTCGTTTCTCTAGGGCGACCCGCTTCTCTTCGAAGGTGTCTAGGAAGGCGTTGCTCATGTGCCTCGGCTTCGACGAGGACCCCTCCCGTTCCGCCTTCTGCGTCTCGGTGAGAGGTTCAGGAATTTTTCACGATACTTTTAGGTCTCACCGCTATGCTTAGAGTGTGAAGATCGTAAGTACCATTCAACGCTACACCAAACCGCGTGTCGACGCACAGACCGGTGCCAATACCAGTGGCGATACGGCAGAGTTGACTCCCGGTCCCAGCGTGATCGCCGGTGGGGTGCAGGGCTACCTCCTCGATGGGGTGAGCGGTGCCTTGGGTGGTGTCGTGGGCAGCTATGCTGGCTCAGCCGTTGCCAAGAAATCGAATATGGCAGCGGGCGCGGCGACTGGATTCAGTGTGGGAGCCGCGACCACGGCCGCTGTGAGCGCAGGTCTCACGGTCGCGCTGGGCGGAACTCTTCATCCCGCAAGCATAGCTCTATCGGCGCTCGGTGGTGGACTCGCGAGCCTTTCGGGAACGCTGGCTTCGGCTCCCGGCGGTAGCGGCGTGATGTCGGGTGGAATTCAAGGTTTTGTAGGCAATCGGATGTCGGGTATGGCGGCCGGTTCTATCGGCGGATATATCGGCCTAGAGGTCGGCAAGAAGACCGGCTCCACGGGGACGGCGGTTTTGGCCGGAACGGCAGCCGGGGCAGCGATCGGTGCGGGAACGACGGCGGCTCTGTTGTCGGCTTTCGGCGGCGAACTGGGGCTGGTTGTTGTGGGCGGGTCAGCCGTTCTCGGTGGCCTCGCCGGTGCGGTTTCCACCGTCTCTTGTAGCCGACGGGCTGCTCCTCGCGACGGCGCCTACGGCGGAATGCTCGCAGGTATGGCAGCCGGCTCCGTGGTGGGCAACTCTTCGTTGGGATTGGCCACGGCAGCGGCCAGCGGCTTTGCCGCCAGGGCGAAGACAGACACTGGTAAAGCGGTGCTCGGAGTCGCAGGTGGTGCTCTAGCGGGTGCGCTTGCTGGCAGTGTTCAAGGATCGGCTGGAATCATCAACGGCGCCATCGCCGGTGCCATCGCCGCACCGCTCGGGGCAATCGTGGGAACGACGACGCGTCAAGTCATGCGAAACGCTCAAGTAGACCTCGTCGATACTATCAACAACAAATTTGTAGACCCTTACCTAGAGAAAAATAGTCTGACTAAGGGACAAAAAATCGCTGTGGGGGCTGCCGCAGGTGGACTTCTGTTAGGAACCACCGGTATGGTGGCCGGTCTAAAAGGCGTGGCCGTGATGGGCACGCTCGGCGCTGTCGCTGGAGTCGTGCAGATCGACCGCATGATCGACAAGGCCAAAGAACAACGAGAGGCCGCCAAAACGGTCCTCGACTATTCTAGACCAGCGGCTGTCTTCGCCAACGTGGTGGAAGCCCAACAGAAAATAAGCCACGGGTAAACCCGCAGCTTTGGTAGGCCAGAGATAAAACGGGTGTTTTAGGCTCAGTCGCGGTTTCGTCGGTAACGCTTGCCGCGTCCTCGACTTCCGCCACCACCGTTGTTGCTGTTGTTGCTGCGATTGTCGTTGCCACGATCGCCGCGTCCGCCGCCGCTTCCGCGCTCGCTTCGGCCGCCGTAATCGGACTCTGGAAATTCTTCCATGTCCACCAGCTCACCGATATTCGCGGTGAGAAAGATTCCACGATGAAGAACCTGGCCGACCCGTTCGGTGGGGACCATGATATCTTTTTCCAGGAAACTGCTCTTCTCAAGGACGAGATGACTGATGGAGGCTGTCTCTGGATCAACCATAATAAATCGAAGTCGACCGACTTTTTCGCCGTCGATCGTGTAAACGTTGGAACCCACGTGGAGTTCGGGGGATTTGGTTTGAGACAAGGGGGACTCCTTAAGATTGGTTGGAGCGTCTTACTCCGAAGATAGAGTCTCTCCTTTTTTCTCGAATAGCAAACCTCTCAAAAAAGGGATCGGTATCTACTTAAGGAACCACTACGGACTCGGCAGGCGCGTTAGTAGCTTTCTCTCATTGCAAAGAGCTCTTTCATCCAGTCGGGAAAACCTCAGGCTCGTCGTCTCGTATCGTTGATGCGTGCGGAGTCGGGTCAGGACTGCCGCGGTAGGGTGTGACGGGGTAGTCGATTAGCTTATTTATCGGGAGGCTCTTCTTGGAGCAGAGTATCAAGACGATTCTGGCCGAAATGGTTCAGAACGGGGGGTCTGACCTATTGGTGGCAGCTGGGTTTCACCCTGGCTATCGCCGACATGGTGGCATCGAAATCTTCAAAGACCGGCCAAAGTATTCTGTGGCTGAGGTTCAGAGCATTCTGAAGGAGTTGCTAACCGATCCGGAGATCGCGACTCTGAAGAAGCAGAAGGACATCGATTTTGCGATCCAGATGCAACTCGGGGACCTTGGGCTTTGCCGTTTTCGAGGCAATGCGTTTTTTCAAAAGTCCGGGCCGAGTGTCGTGCTTCGTTCGATCCCTAGAAAAATTCCGAGTTTAGAGGAATTGGGGCTGCCGGTCGATATCGGCCAAGGGCTTATGGAGTGGCACCAGGGCTTGGTTCTGGTGACCGGACCGACTGGAGCGGGCAAGACGAGTACCCTCGCAGCGTTGACCGATCACGCGAATTCGTCTCGTTCCCAGAACATCATTACCTTGGAAGACCCTATTGAGTTTGTGCACAGGCCTAAGAAGAGCCTCGTCGTTCAGCGCCAGGTAGGGATGCACACGGACTCCTACGCTTCAGCTCTGCGAGCAGCTCTGCGTGAAGACCCTGATATCATTCTGGTCGGTGAGCTTCGCGATGAGGAGACCATCAGTCTTTCGATGACGGCGGCTGAGACGGGTCACTTGGTTATTTCGACGATGAACACGATCAGCGCCGCCCAGACCATCAACAGGATCGTCAACGCGTTCCCGCCTAGGCAGCAGTCTCAGATCAGGACGATGTTGGCCGACTCTCTGCGCGGAGTGATATCGCAACAACTCTTGCGTAACAAGGATGGCTTGGGTCGTTCGGTGGCTGTCGAAATTATGTTGGGAACCCAGGGCGTGGCCAACTTGATTCGGGAGAATAAGATGCACCAGGTAAACTCTGTAATTCAGACCAACTCTCGTAAGGGAATGCGTATGATGGATGAGTCGCTATTTCAGCTTGTGGAAGCGGGTAAGGTCTCTGGAAAAGATGCCCTTGACCGAGCGCACGACAAGAACACGTTTGCTGGGCGAATCAAGATGGTCGAAGGTGCAGCACTATGATTAAGCGTTCCGAAGAACTCGATAGATATCTCACCATGACGGTGGATAAAGGCGGCTCGGACCTTCACTTGCATACCGGTTCTAGGCCGGCTATCAGGATTCTGGGCGACGTTGTTTTTATGGACGAAGAGGTCCTGACGCACCAGAGAACCGAGAGCTTGGTGAAAGAAGTGCTCGACGAGCCTCATTTCAACACTCTCTTTAAGACTGGAAGTGTGGATTTCGCTTATGAGGTTAAGGATTTAGCCCGTTTTCGTGCCAACTTCTTGCTTCAACACTATGGG
>CAZVVF010000336.1:0-5304 GCA_964630575.1 uncultured Burkholderiales bacterium
AAAAACAGGAAGAACACGCCGCAGCCGATCATGAGGCGGTAGGTGAAAAAGGGGACCAAGACCGGAGGATGGTCCTCTTTAGGAAACTTGTCCAAACCGGTGACCGGTATATTGGGGTTACAGTGAACGAGAAGACTGAGGACATATGGAACTTCGATCCCCATGTGAACGGTCTTCTCCTCGGCGTCCGGAATTCCGAAGATGTACATCCCGGTGCCACCTGTTCCGGTCTCGAAGTGGGCTTCGAAGGCCGCCAACTTAGCCGGTTGCTCTCGACTCACCATGCTGGCGTTCGAGTGACCGGACAACAGCATGGCGGAAGAACTCAAGAGCGCGAACATCAGTGACATCTTGAACATGGCTTTGGATTCGGTGATGTGCCGCTTTTTCAAGAGGTACCAACTGGCGATGCTCAGGGCAAAGAAGGCACCCAGGATAAAGGCTCCGAGCCAAACGTGAACCAGGCGGTCCATCGTCGAAGGGTTAAAAACCATGGTCCAAAAGTCCGTGATCTCGGCCCGGACGCGTCCGCCTTCTTCGACCAGATGGAAGCCGGTTGGGGTTTGCATCCAGCTGTTTGCGATCACGATCCAGACGGAACTGAAGAAGCCACCCATACACACCATACAGGTGGAGAAATAGTGAAATTTGGGTGAGACTTTGTTCCAGCCAAAGACGACGACCCCCAAAAAGCCTGACTCCAAAAAGAAAGCAAAGATGCCTTCTGCGGCCAGAGCGGAGCCGAAAACATCGCCTACGAACCGGGAATAGGTAGCCCAATTGGTCCCGAATTGGAACTCCATCACGATACCCGTGGCGACCCCCATCGCGAAGTTCACAGCAAAAAGTCTGGTCCAAAAGAAGGCTACCGATTCATAGAGGGGGTCTTTGGTCTTGAGCCAGAGACCCTCGGCGATCACCATGAGTATACCGAGCCCAATAGTCAAAGGGGGAAACAGGTAGTGAAACATGATGGTGAGAGCAAATTGGAGACGTGACAGGACTGTCAGATCAAGTTCCATGGGAACGACTTCAAAGTGATTCTCTCGCGAACCTTTTCCAAGATTTTTTGGCTGGAATGGCCAATTCTTGGAACTATGAACCAGATCACATCTGGATCGGCCTAGAAGCTGCTAAGGTCGGAGCCTACGGGAGGACTCTTGAATATGAAACGACTTTGTCTGGTTTTTTTGCTCTATCTTTTGGCCCCAGCTTCGGCGCAGTATGGTCCAGTTGTGGTCAATGGTTCGGTCGTGAGCCCTCAGGTCCAAAACTTGATCTCACAGCGCTACGGAGTGAGATTGCCGAGTGGTCGCTACTGGTACGACAAGTATTGCGGAGCGTGGGGTCTAGAAGGTGGTGGGACTCAAGGCTTCGTTGAGTCGGGTTTCAATCTCTATGCCCCCATGCCGGAGGGTATTTCAGGCGGCAACACGGGCGTCTATATCAACGGACGGCACTTGCCCTCAAGCGACGTGCTAGCCCTGAAGCGCTTGACAGGAACAGTTCGGCAGGGACGGTTTTGGGTGGATGCCCAAGGCAATGCGGGCTACATCGGGGGGCCGGCGATCATCAACCTACGCCAAGTCGCAAAGAGCCGAGGCCTCTATCGACGAGGTGCCGGAGTCGGCCAAAATTACAACAATGGTGGGGGTTCCTATCGAAACTCCAACACCGGCATCGGGGTGATTACAGACGGTCAAGGTGGAGCGATGGTCTTTACCCCTTAGCCTGATCGAGTCTTCTGGGTTGGGGGGAAGAACGCCTTATTCCGCGACCGTCGCAGAGCCGACCTGGCCTCGAAACCCCTTGATGATCTCGTTGCTGCCCGGAGAGCCCACGTGATAGTGGTAGCCGCGCACAGAGTCGAAATGACCATTGCACTCGTCGAGGTCTTCGGCAGGGTTTTGTTCCGGGTCTAGGTGGGCGAACAGTGCAAAGCCATCGAGAGCGTAGCCGATCATAGGGGCGTGACCGTCGGGCTGAGGTATCTCTTTGGTGTGGCCTGTAGCGGCGTGGTAGTGATATCCGGCGTGGGGGTTCAAGTGACCGCCTGCGTGGTCGAACGGTGCGATGGTGTGGGCTCCGATGATCGCGTGTATCGGTGCTGGTGGGTCAAAGTTGACACCGTTGAAAGCGACCCCAAGGGCACCGTGTCCGAGACGGTTTGGCTCCGCTAGATAGATTGGGTTCACCGGAATCACATAAGTGGTGAGACGACGCCCGACCCATTCCGGACGCCCCTCGACGACGTAGTTGTGATAGCGTGGGTCGACGTCGGGCCTCGCGGCGGCCTCGAAGGCTTCTTTGGTGTCGGTGACGCGAACGCTGCCGTCGTCGCGGTAGAGTCTCCATTCAGGGTCCTCGTAGAATTCAGCCATTCTCTCCACGAAGGGCCCATCAACGTTGTAGACTTGCCCTTCCTTGAGCCAGATACCACCAGTTTCCTCGCCGTCGGTGATGGTTCTCGGGGACCAGGGTCCCATCTCATGTTCGTGCGGCTCGGAGTAGGTCTGGAATACATAGCACAGGGTCTCGATACCGTTTGAGAGAGTGCGCCTCTCTTGCACGACTTCACCGACGATGGCCTCAGGGAGGAAGTGGGACGGATCCACGGGCACAACGTGGGACCGGGCCGTGGCGATATCGCGCTTTGTTTCTGGGTCCACGCGCGAACAGGATAGGCCCAAGACCGCCAACAGAAAGGCGGCGAGGACTAAGGGTTTGGGCAGGGCGAACCCGTCCCGTTGACGGTCTGCACGAGACGGGTGACCAGCGCGTTTTTGGGAATTGTTCCTACACACAGTTATGGATCCAAAGACTCACTCGTTGTGAGCGTATCACGGAGGAGTCCTGATCATTCCAAAATATATCCCAGAAGTATCCACAGAGACGAGCGCGAACCTGTGTAGGGTTGGAGCGCGAGGAGCCGGGAGCCGGACTTGCGAACTCAAGATGAGCGAAGGGGCGACCAATGGAACCAAGCTTTTGGCACAAAAAGTGGGAGAACAACGAGATCGGCTTTCATGAGGGGAGGCCGAATTCGCTTTTGGTGAAGCACTTTTCGGCTCTCGAGCTCCCCAGGAATAGCCGGATATTTTTGCCTCTCTGCGGCAAGACTGAAGATCTGCGTTGGTTGATGAGCCAAGGCCATCGGGCGGTTGGGGTCGAGCTCAATGAGTCGGCTGTGGAATCGCTCTTTGAGGGTATGTCCCTGAGGCCCGAGGTCACTTTTTCCGAGGGCTTTAAACACTATTCTTCCGAAAATCTTGAGGTCTTCGTCGGTGACGTCTTCGGCCTGTCTGGGCCTAGGCTGGGAAAGGTCGACGCCGTGTATGACCGAGCGGCTTTGGTCGCACTCCCACAGCGAGTGCGCGTCAACTATACCGCCCACTTGAAGAGAATCACAAGCACAGCACCTCAACTCTTGGTGACGTTTCATTATCCGCAAGAAGAGATGGAAGGCCCACCGTTTCCCATCACCTCAGCAGAGGTCTCTCACCACTACGGGCGAGTCTACCGGATTGAACACTTGGAATCGAAGCCGGTTGATGGGCGTTTGAAGGGGCGGGTTGAGGCTTCGGAAGAGGTCCGCATGCTGTTACCGATGAGGCCTGGTCTTTCATCCTGAGATGCTCCCGAGAGACTGAGGCGAGTAGCGCTCTCAAGAGGGTTTGCAAGAGTAGCTCCGTACCCTGAACAGGGGCGGTTTGCAGCGCTCAAGGAGGCGGGGATGGTCTCCTCTGGTGAAGGAAGGAAAATTCGTGAATCCTGAACTTAGAAACGTCCATTTGCTCGTCGTCGCTCATCAGGCCCCCGATATCGTAGAGAGCCTCAAGGCGCGCGGCCTCTCTTGGACCCTGTGTGAGAGAGCATCCGCCGGCGAGGCAGGTTTGAAGCAACGTCTCACAGGTCGTCCCTTCACTGGGGTCATCGTAGCGGAACCTTCGAGTGACCAGGACCTGCAGAGCCTGAGGGAACAAGCTTCGCTGAAGAGGACACCCATTCTGGTTCTGCAGGCAGAGGGTTGGTGGTTGTCTGCTCCGGACCAGTGTAGCCGGGCCTCCGTGGACCTTTTGATCGACCTGGCTCAAGGGCGCCATGCGAAAGTTGAGAGCGCTCCCAAGAAGGTGCTGGTGGTGGACGATGTCGCGGTCAACAGAAAGCTCCTGGGAGGCTTCCTCAAACAGCTCGGCCATTCGGCCTTGTTCGCGAGCAACGGCCGTGAGGCGCTCAAACTCTTGAAAGGGGTGACTCCCGATCTCATCCTTATGGATGTTGAGATGCCGGAGTTGGGTGGCTTAGAGACGACCTACAAACTGCGTAGCCTGGATACCGATTCTCGCGATTGCCCGGTGCTGGCGGTGACGGGGCACTCCAGCCATCAGGAGCACGAGCGTTGTCTGGCCGCGGGTATGAACGATGTTCTCGTAAAACCTCTCTCCAAGGATTCTCTGCAAGAGGCCGTTGCCCAATGGGCTTCCAGGAGGATCGCTCACACTCAACCGATCTTGCCGGACCCTTCATCGGCCCAGGCTCCCGTATCCCTGGAGCAACTTCAGAGTGACGTCAATTCCGACCAAACTCAGCTGGCGACTGTTATCACGAGCTTTCTAGAGGATGTTGAGAAGGGGTTCCCAGAGGTCGATCAAGCCATCCGCGACAAGAACTTTGCAGCGATACGCAAATGGGCCCACTCGGTTCAAGGGGCCGCCTCTTATTTTGGTGCTGAGCGATTGGAGGGCTTGGCGCAGAGCTTGGAGGTCTTGAGTGAAGAGTCTCACGGCAGCCTCGTTGAGGGTATCTATGACTCCTTTCTTAAGGAATGGGACTTGGTTAAGAGCTTTTTGCAAAAGCGGCTGAAAACCTCAGGAGTTTTGGAAGTGGAGATCTTGGCTCCTCTGAACCTTGAGCGCGAACAGCTCAACCTCATCGAGATGCACAGTTTCCTGAATATCATGAATGTGGTCGCTGCCGAGTTGCAGAATGTGCAAGAAGTGATCTCGGCAGACTCCGATCTTCAGGGCTGTTTGGATGTTTTTGATGACTTTTCTCTCCAGTTGAGACAACCTGAGACCGTCGAGTCCGCTCTTGAGAGCTTCTCTGAGATTCGTGAGAAATTCTGGTCGAGTTTCGACCCGATCAGGGCCAAGGACAACACCCAAGACCGAGAAGCCTTCGAGTCTGCTCGAGAGAACCTCCGTTCCATCTTTCAGGTCATCGAACGCCGCTGTAGCGATCTCCTTGACCGCCTTCAGCATCCCAACCGTTGGGAGCGTCACAGCATCGAGGATATCTTGGGCA
>CAZVVF010000337.1:0-5272 GCA_964630575.1 uncultured Burkholderiales bacterium
AGTCGCCACGGCCGGTGACAAGGTCAAAATGCATTACACAGGCTGGCTCACCGATGGCACAAAGTTCGACAGCAGTGTCGACCGAGGCGAGCCCTTTGTCTTCACACTCGGAGCCGGTCAAGTGATCAAAGGCTGGGACGAAGGCGTGGCCGGTATGAAGAAAAACGAGAAACGAAAACTCACAATCCCAGCCGATCTCGGCTACGGCAAGCGCGGAGCCGGTCGCGGCCTCATTCCGCCCAATGCGACCCTCATTTTCGACGTGGAGTTCCTGGGAAAAGAATAGCCCCTCTCCACCGTTGGTAACTCGTTATGGAGCCTTGCTCAATGGTGGGACCACCGCCAGATGCTCGGCTTCGAGTTCCCGCTGACACAAGTCGGCCACCCCTTCCACCGCGTCTTTCTCAGAGGAGACCACGATGAGGCCCGCGTGGCGAGGCATATCGAGCCTCCAAACGATTTCCGGTGCTTGAAGGGCTGAGAGATCGGGGTGCTCGTCACGAGCCAGGCACTGCATGAGGACAGCCCTGTCGTGGCGTCTGATGGGAGGCTGATACTGGTCGCCCAGCAACTCGATCTTGAGCCATTCTCGCCACAGGTTCACACCGCTGGCTTGTTCCACCAAGATATCGATATTGGCTCCGCCAACACGAGCTGCGGCCTCGAGAAAGAAGAACGCACCGCTGGAGTGTTCGATAAACTCGACGTGGGCAACTCCATTCAGCAAGCCCAGGGAGTCAAGAACACGCTCGTTCATAGCGCAGAGTTCCTCTAGGGCAGGGTCGTCGTGGGCCAAGCTTGCGGTACGAAAGATACCGCCGTGATTCCAAACCTCAAAGGGTGGGGTGGCATAGCGATGGGCCTGAGAGAAGCAAACCCGGCCTTGATGAACGAGCGAGTCCAGGTGGTAGACTCTGCCACCCACGCGCTGCTCCAAGAGGTAGTTCGGAGCTTCTCGCCCCAACCTAGCGATAGACGACCACAGCTGCGCTTGATTCTCGATACGGGAGATGCCCAATGCACCGGCCTCAGAGCGCGGTTTGAGCATCCAGGGCGGTGAGTACTTGAGGGAGTAGCGATGGATCGTTGGATGGTGAAAAATGGGAACAAAGGGTGGGTTTTGAACTCCAGCCCGACTCGTGAGTTCTCGCATACACAGCTTATCTCGAAACCTGTTGGCCACCTCGGGCCCCATTCCAGGCAAGCACAGGAATTCTCTCAGAGAGGCCGCCCTCTCCACATCTCGCTCGTGAAGCCCAAAGATCAGATCGATGGACTCTCTGCAAGCGATCTCGCAGACCAAGGGGAGAGCTTCATCGAGGGTCTCTAGGGTGTAAAACTCGTCGATGTCAGCCCAGGGCCAATCAGCGCCACGAAATCGCTCGCGCGTTATCAGAATGGTTCGGCATCCACGCTGTTTGGCTTCACTCAAAAGAGGTGTGCCCTTATGCGTATGGGCTAAACAAAGAACTGTTGTCATTGTTACATCCTCGCTCATCCCCGTGGCAAAAGCTATGACATGGATCAAAGATCGCCCACCTCCAGCCCTGAGCGTTGCCCTGATGATTCTCGGCCTGAGGGTCGCTCAGAAAAGAAACAGGCCCTCCTGAGTCAGCAGACTCGGGAAGGCCCGATTGCAAGGCGAAGTGTTGGCGCTAAGAGAAGTGATTCCAGGGTCGGAATCGGCGCCCACAGGGGTCATCGCTAAGGCCAGGTTGACGGCGTTTCGAGGAAATCTTCTCACGATGAATCCCTATTCTTTGATTTTTGTTTATCGAAAGCTCTTCAAACGGCTGATTTTATCAACCTTTACGGTCCGGACTCCATAGTAAGATTCTACCGGGCCCGCTTCAGTTCTAGCCGGCTGAACGATGCGAGGTTCTCGGCTAGGGTTTCTCGAGTTGGCACGAATAGTCAACGCGATTGTGCAACACCCCAAAAACCACGGTCTATCGACAGCCAAGCCAGGCTTGTAGCGAAAGGCCCCTCTCCAAGAGGAGAGAGGCCTTCGAGTCGAGATTCGCTCGCCCTAGTGTTTAGCCACCGGCATTACCAGCATTACCAGCATTACCGGCATTACCAGCATTACCGGCATTACCACCGTTGCCCATGGTAAAGGTTACGGTGTCGGTGAAGGTTGACTCTGTGGCCAGCGGGTCACCGGAGGGACGAGTGTCCGTCCAGCTGACGTCGACCATAACCGTTGCCGCCGACATTCCGTTGGGGACAGTGATGTCTCCGTTGCTAGCGATGGTCACTCCGGTCGGGGCGCTCTGCAGACTGAAAGTCAGGTCAGCCTCTGGGATATTGAGTCCTGAGCCGTCCGAATTTTGAAACATCGCCGTGTAGGTGATTGCGTTGAGGCCAGCGACCAGTGTGGTCGGTGCCGCACTGACATCAAAGGCCACGGTTTGAACCGCAACGGTATCGCTCTGAGTCACGCCGCCAAGCGTTAAGCTCGCCGTGAGAGTGGTGCTCTGCCCAACGGTTTGGAGTTGCAAAAGCCCTGAAGAGTTTATGCTGGCGGTGTTGTTGTCCGGGTTGAACGCGAAGGTCAAGAGGTCTGCGGGAATATCCACCACAGAGCCATTGCTAAAGGTCGCTTCAAAGGTCTCCTGCACATCGTTACCGGCACTCAAAACCGCTGATTCAGGGGTGGCTACAAGCTCCGTCAGGGTGACGGCTTGGGCATCGTCGAGGTCCACATCGGTGGTGCCGCCGATCACGACGGTCACATCACCGTGGAAGGTCGCGAGCGGCTCATTGTTGATCCCAAAGGCGGTGACCAACACCGACTGGACGCTCGATGGGACGTTCGTGAACGTGATCAGTTCAGCGTAGGCTCGCGACTCTGCAAAAACAAGGGAGCTTTGGGCTGGCGGATTGGTCGAGAAAAAATCGAATCTCAACGTTGTCGTTCCGGCCGGAACCGTGTCTACCGTCTGGGCGACTGCTTGTTGAAAGTGAAAAGCCAGGTTGCCGGTCGTTGTTGTGGGGCTGTTATTCGTCGCTACATAGTCGTTGCTGCTACCGCATCCTACGGACGCGAACGTCACGAGACTCAGGAACATAAGGGTCAGAATCATCTTCTGACTAGGGATTCTCTTCAATGTAATTACCTCCATACATCTTTAGGCCGCTAGACTGCCAGGATCAGCAGCTGCGGCCGAAACTTCTTCCCGCCTAAATAGGCGCCGATTCATAGCCCAGGACATCGTCTCTAAAGCGCCCACTGAAGACGTACTCCACAACGATATCGTAGCGCTCAATGTTGTCGAAAGTACCACTGTTGAGGATTTCGGCCATACTGAGGTGGCCATCGTTCATGGCCGCTCCGATGGCCCCTAAGGTCTGCACGTCGGTCACACCTACATTGGGTCGGTTGGCAAGCTGGGTCAGCCCCTTAGACAGGAGTAGGTTTTTCAGGCCGGGATTGTCATACAGGTCAGGCCCGCCGAGTAGATTCCCTTTGAAGACAGCCGCCACTTGCAAGAAGAGTTGGGCGTCTAGGTGCATCTGATCGTAGCCTTGAGCCCCCTGCAGCAGACCCTGTGCGGTCAGTGGGTCAAAGCCAAGCGCCTCTGCGGCGAGTTGACTGGCGTAGTTTCTCGCCAGTCCTGCACTCCACAGGGTAGGGTCCTGAACCAGAGCGAATCGTGTCATGGGGATAGCATCAGCCTGGGCTACCCCGGTACCTCCCGCCAGCGCACCACCGGCGATTTGGGCTTGCAAATATGAGGCGAACTCCTGAGTGTCAGTCGGTTCAACAAGCTGAAAACGCCCGGTACCATCGTAAAAGTTGACCGAGAGTCCACCGTTTGTCCTCTGCTCTACAAGGATGCGAACGGTAGCAAAGGCCGCCCCATCACGATTGACCAAGGAGTACGAAAACTCGTCCGTTCCCACAAAGCCTTCCGGGGGGGTATAAAAGAAGGCCCCCTCAGCGTAGCCTCGGACACTTCCGCCGACTGCGGTCTCGGAACTGAGGGTGAGGAGGGCGTCCGTGGCCGTATCATTGACGAGAACACCATTCTGAGCAGTCACGTAGAGGGCTGTATTTTGGCCCGTGGCGTAGGTGTCATCTCGACCGACCGGACCCAACTCAGAGGGGCTCGTCTGCGAGCCTTGTTGCTGGGAGTTCGACGCGCTTGAAGCCAGGCCACCACCACTACTGCCCCCGCAGCCCAAACAAAGCGCCAATACCGTCCCTATCAAAAGAGAACAAAATCGCTGACTATTCATCGAAGACCCCCCTATACGGCATAAACTTCCCTGTTCCAAAAGCTGTCAAACTAAGGAAGCTAAACTTTTTCCAAAGAACCCACCACAATGGTGCGAGAATTTGGCCTCAAAATGGGGGCGGGTTTTCCACCTTCGACGCTTACCAGCGAGTCCATTTCTCGCAAGCGGCTTAAATCTTGGGCGGAGCGTCCTCAGCCCAGGAGACAGCACCCGGAAACTCGGCCATGATGGCGATGAGAAATTCGAGGTGCTCTCGGGAAAAATTCCCACGCGTTGTCTTGTCGTCGAAGTAGATCACAGCCAAGGTCACTCCCTCGGCGTTGCGCGCTGGCGCGCAAAGGCACGAGCGGATCTGGGTTGCCATAATACTCTCGGTGGGCTGGAACCTGTCATCCTCGCCCACGTCGAAACTCACCAAACCCACGCGGGTCCGAACAGCGGCCAGAACGACCTGTCGACTGAAGGGGTAAGTCATCTTGAGTTCCGGGTCCCCTCGATAGATAACCTTCCCCATCGCCTCGACCCAGAGACAACCTCGCTCAGCAGAAAACTTATCGAGAAGCAGGTCCATCAGTTGACCGAGACTCTCGTCGGTCGACTCGGTTATAAGCTCTTGGCAGATGGCGAAGTCAGATCTCACTGCGAGGCGATTCTCGACCCAGTGCTTTGAATCCCTTTAAGCGCGACCGAACAGAGGAAAGCCTCAGCACCGAGGCGGCAGGTCGATGACAGCAAAGCAAAAACACAAAAGGATGCGCAAATTGGCCTTTCTCGGCGTCATAGCCGTTATCGTAGTGGGGATGAGTATCCTGATGATGAGTCGCTCCGAAGTCTTGCCCATCGATCAGCTCGACACCATCTACCCAGTGCATGCCCTCGGTGGCATCAAAACGGGAGACCTCCCAGAGCAAGACCGCATCTGGTTTCCCCACAGGTTTGAATTCAAGCCCTACTACACGGTCACGCCCCTGGCCACGTTCCGATTGGCCGGCTACGTCTTAAGTACCCGAGACTACCGCGGCGACCGCAG
>CAZVVF010000338.1:0-5266 GCA_964630575.1 uncultured Burkholderiales bacterium
CTCTCTGGCGGGATCTTTGGAGACCACGCTTCGCCCATTAGCGACACCACGATCATGGCGTCGATGGCGGCGGTTACCGACCACGTCGATCACGTTCGAACGCAGTTGCCCTACGCGCTTTTGGCGGGGAGCGCCGCTGTGGTGGCCTACTTTTTGGTGGGGTTATTCTATCTCTGATGAGGCGAGCGCCATGACACCAATCACTTCGGTCAAGGATACAATATTTTCCCCACAGCCAGGCTTTCAGGTCTCGGGCTTGCCTTTTGCTTGGGCGCCCTTTGTGCATTTAGCCTTCACGCTTCGTTGTGGCACGAGCCGAGAGCGGGAAGGTCAGTATGGTTTTCTCTCGCTACTGGGCACACTCTTTTCCAGGGGGAGTGGTTCGTTGGACCGCTCGGCTTTCGCGGAAGATTGTGATAGCCGTGGTGCGAATATCAACGTCTACCCTGGCAGAGATTATCTCACCCTGGAGTTCTGGGTGTTGCCCCACGACCTGTCTTGGGCGCTTGAGACGCTCAACCGCATGCTGTGGCAAACACGATTGGACCCTGAAGAGATCCAGATAGCGATCGAGGAGCATCTCCAGCAACTCGCCGCGCGCGGCGACGAGAAGCGGTCGCGGATCTTCGATTCTGCGAGGAGCAACCTGTTTTCTCCCAAGCATCACTATTCAAGACCGCTCTTGGGCACTCTCGAGAGCTTGAGCTCGGCTGATCGACCTCGGGTCCAGCAGTTTCACTCGGACTTGTTAGAGAGCGTTTCCGGGGTCCTGTGCGTAACTGGTGGCTTTGACCAGGGGCACCTCGAGGAACTCGTCTGTGCGCATTTCGGGCGAGCTCGTTTCGCTCCAGCCGACGATTCGGCAGCCAGACCAGAGGTCTTTATTGGGGGCCGCAATCGCGTGGTCGAGATCGCTTTCCCGGTGGAGCAGTCCGAGCTTTTGATCGCGCTGCCGGCCTATGCTCGGACCCATCCAGACTATCGGCTCGCTCAGTTTTGCAACGAGATCTTGGGCGGGGCCTTTCTCTCTCGACTCACGCGGGCTGTTCGCATGGGAGAGGGGATGGCCTATTCGGCCGATAGCCGATTCTTGGCCGGCTCCGAAGCGGGCGTCTACTGGATAGGCATGCAGACTGACCGAGGTCGGGTTGAGCAAGCGTTGGACACCGTTCGACGCTGTATCGACGAGCTGCGGGCCGACGGGGTGGGCGGCGATGAGTTTCACCATTTCAAGGAATTCGTATCTTGCTCGATGCCCTTTGACTATGACGCTTTGGCCAGTCTAACGTCTCGGCGCTTAGAGAACTTGCTCTACGGTGAGCCCTGGCGGCTTTCTGAGCGCCTGGACCTGTTTCACGAGCGAACGACCCCAGAGGCCGTTCATCGGGTTTTCCAGGACTTGCTCCAGCCCGACCGTGCCCTCGTGTGCATACTTGGTGAAAAGGTCGATGGCTCCGCCTCACAGGCCTTCCATCGCTCGCACCGACAGCACTCGAGCGCTACACCGCCCTTGGCGCTTCTGGAAGGGCCCAAGGTTGAGCCCGCGGTCGCGCGAGTCCGGGCTACCAAGGTGCAGTCCAACCCCAGCGGTGAACTCTATAGGTTTCCCAGTGGGCTACACCTGCTCTCCCTGCCCAGGGAAGACGTTGCCTCAGTCTCGCTCCAGGTTTGGACCGTCACCGGTTCCATGGACGAGCAGAAGGGCCGTACGGGCCTGTCGCACCTTCTCGAACACTTGATGTTTCGTGGGACGGAGCGTTTTCCCGACGGAAGCTTTGATGCCATCCTGGCACAGCGCGGTGGGCTCAACAACGCCTTCACCACAGAGGACTTCACAGTCTACACAGACTACCTCTCGCCGGAAGCTCTGGAAGAGGCTTTGGGCCTGGAAGCCGATCGGTTTTGCAACCTTGAGATTTCAGACGAGATTTTTCAAACCGAACGCTCAGTCGTGTTGGAGGAGCGCTCCGTGCGAGTCGACTGCAATCCACTGGGCAAAGCCTACGAGAAGCTTCAGCACCTGGCTTTTGCTGAGGGGCCCTACGCCCACCCTGTCATAGGTTGGAGAGAGGATCTGGAGTCGCTCCAACTCGAGGATGTGCGCCGGCACTACCGGTTGGCCTCGGAGCCCTCACGACTTCTGATCGTGGTGGCGGGTGGGTGTTCTTCTCAGCGCGCCCTGGAGTTGGTCGAGGCCGCTTTCAGTGATGCCAGCAAGGAGGTCGCTGGCGACCCTGTTTGGCCCGTGCTCTGCGAGACGCTCGAAGTTCCCAAGTTGACTCCTCAGGGGTTTGAGCTGCGCGAGCGTTCCGGCTATTCCTATCTTCTTCTGTGTTACCGATTTCCTCGGGAGGGGCATCCAGACTATGAGGCCTGTGAGCTGTTGTCCCGAATCTTGGGAGATAGAGACTCGAGTTGTCTCTACCAGCGCTTCGTTCGCGAAGAGCGATCGTTTCTGGAGGTTTGGACGACCTATGAATCGCAAGCCCGGGAACATCCCCTGCTTCATTTTGGATTCGCAACACCGGAGAATTTTGAGGCAGCAGAGCAGGCTCGCAAGGTGGGGGACTATCTCTCGGATTTGGGCCACCTTCTCGATCAGAGCAAGCTGGACAAGGCTCGAGTCTCATGGATTGCCGAAGAGGCTTTCGGTACCGATGAGCTAGAGGACTGGGCCCTTGAGATCGCGGGTCGGGTTCTCCTGAGTTCGTGGTCCGAAGCCTGGTCTCACACCGAACGCATCGAGGCTGTTGGTCTCGACGATCTCAGACGGGTTGCCGAGCGCTATCTGAGTCCGGATGGACTGGTCTACGTGTCTCTGCAGGGTGAATCGGAAGCTGAGTGACTCTCGAGCCTCAAGGATTCTTGGGTTCGCCGGCGTCGAGTCCAGTGGGTCGCATGCCGATAACCCGACGCAGCCCCTCGAAGAAGCCCGGTTCTGGGTGCGGTCGCTCGAGTTCGCGCTCGTTGAAGAGGCGCCCCAGCTCGCCGTCGTCTAGCCAAATTCCGTGTCCCTGGGGGCAGCGGTCCACCATCCGGGCTTCGTTGGGGGAGTACTCCTCGCGGTTCATGGTGACCCCGCAGGTCGGGCAGCAGAGGCGCTCCCTGTCGGCTTCATCGAGATGCGGCGAGGATAGGTTCTGAAGCAGAGCCGGTCGCAGGTAAGACAGTCTTAGGTCCGGCTGGAGCAAGAGTTTGTCGAGCGTGGTCTCGTCGTAGAAGCTTCCCTCGCAGCGAGGGCACAGAAGAATGGACCATTCTCTAAAGACAATGGTGTTCATCACGAGACGGCACTTTGGGCATCCGATGCTTGGCACGAGCCTCGCCTTCTGGCGGGCCGGTGAATTCCCTTCAGGGCAGACCGCTGATCGGTTCGGGTGGTCCGGCATTTTCCTTCGCTCAAGGAGGGAGCAAAGCTCACGCGAAGTCCGCCAGATGAAGCTTTTGAGACGATTGTCACTTTTTCTTGGAACGGCGTTTTTGGCTTTCTCCACACTGGGAGCCGCCTGCGCCGAAGAGCTTGTCGAGTTGGTGGATGTGGACCCCAGTTTGCGATTGGATATCCGCTACGCGTCGGATAGGAACTTCTTGGGATTTTCGGTCTACCCTGAAGCGAGGGCCTTTCTTCAGCGCGAGGCCGCAGAGGCTCTCAAGCGAGTGAATCGAGAACTCCAGGCCGAAGGGCTTGGGCTGCTCATTCTCGACGCCTATCGCCCCCATTCGGTCACCCAGTTGATGTGGGACAAAACACCGCCGGCCAAAAGAGCCTACGTGGCTGACCCCAAGAAGGGTTCACGCCACAACAGAGGGGCTGCCGTCGACCTGACCATCGTGGACCTCAGCAGTGGAAAGCCCATCCCCATGCCTTCCAACTATGACGACTTTTCGGAGAAGGCTCACCACTCGTACATGGGCGGAACCGCGCTGGCTCGCGCCAACCGAAAAAAGCTCAGGGAGGCTATGGAGAGGGTGGGGTTTCAGGCTCTGGACAATGAGTGGTGGCACTACGATTTCAAGGGCTGGGAGCAGTATCCGATCCTGGATAAACCGTTCTCTGAGATCTAGGGCAAGGCGCCCAAACCGGGATCCGGTTGCGTTGGTTTAGAGTTTGCCTAGCAGGTGGAGCGTGTCCCATATTTCCAGTGGCCATCGGACCTGTTCGGGCTCCTCTTGGGCTGTACCGAGATCGGCTTGCTGGAAATGATACTGGATCTTAGTTAGGAGAAGCCGGTCGTGGCAGGACAAGGCTCTGACCAACCCGCCCAGGGCAAAGGTGTCGGTTCGAGAGGGGAGGGCTCCCCCGAAGTCGATGGACACCAGCCGGCCTTGATCCGTCCAGATGAGGTTGCTCTCGCGCCCCATGTCTTGCCAGTGGTCGTGTCCGATATCACCGTGAACAACGCCGTAACGCGCCAGGTCGTTCAGAAGGGAGTGGGCCTCCTTGAGGAGCGCTCGGCCGCTCACCTGTCCGGCGGGGAGGTCTTCTAGGCCGGTTCCTTCGATGTACTCGGTGACGAGAGTCCAAGGATTGGGTCTAGCCAAGAGGTTCGGGGCGTGCACCGAGTCCTTGAGCTTGGAGAGGGCCCAGCATTCGCGGCTGACCGCGAGACGCCCGATGGTCCACCGCAAAAACCACGGGCAGTCGTCGTAAGATTTTCGCACCGCGCGACCCTTTTCACTCTCCACAAGTTCCACCGTGGGAGAGTGCCGTCGGGCCGGTCGCAGAACGACCCGGCCTGTCTCTGAGGCGCCATGTATTTCGTCAGTTCGCAGCATCGCAAAAAGGAAAAACCGGGCCAGCTAACCGTCCAAAATGGTCGGCACTGGTTCCGGTTCTTCCCCATTCCATACCAAGCTCTGTTTAGATATTGGTTTCGATGTTCAGAATTTTATAGCTCACCTTGCCACGTGGAGTTTTGACTTCCACGACCGCTCCGAGCTTCTTGTCGATAATGGCTCGGCCGATGGGTGACTCATTGGAAATTCTTTGCTTTTCGATGTCGGCTTCGGTGGTGCCGACCAGGGTCATCTTGTAAACATCATGGCTACTCTCATCGCGCAACTCCACCGTGCTGCCCAGATGGACTTCATCGTTGGTCAGTTCGTTGCGGTCGATGATGGTAGCTCTTTGGAGCAAGCGCTCCAGCATGATGATATCGCCTTCGATGAAGGCTTGGTCGGACTTTGCTGACTCATATTCGGCGTTGTCAGAGATGTCGCCGAATTCTTTTGCCTGGCGGATCCGCAGGGCGATTTTGTGTCTTTC
>CAZVVF010000339.1:0-5263 GCA_964630575.1 uncultured Burkholderiales bacterium
CCCTTTAGTCCGTCTCGGTGCTAGCCGAGAGAGCCTCAGAAAAAATCCAGCAACTGCGGAGTCACTCCCCCGAACACGGAACTTGCCAGGGCCAGAGTCTCTGCGTTTCCGTCGGCTCCACCAGTGAGTCGAAGGTCCTCGGCGCTGATGAAGCCGGAGTAGAGACTCGCCAGCGCTCCGATCTCGATCTTCAAGTCGCCTCTGCCACCGCGTTCAAGGACACCTCGTCCATCCTGCACAGTCAAGACCCAAGCCCCCGAGTTCTCTTCAAACCACGGGTCGTCAACAGACAGATGAAGCTCAAGTCTCAGTTGCTGAGGGTAGCCTCTCTGGGTCAAAGCCTGGCCGAGGTCGACGATGCGGAGCATCCAGTGCTCCGACAACCGAACGCTGTATTGCCAGGGTTCCTTCATCGACATCAGGATGGGGGAAATGGCCAGACTCGGCCAACGCGCCTTCTGTACAACAGCCCGGTGCCCGGCCAAAAAGCCCAGCAGCGTGGACACCGAATCCGGCGTTGTGACCAAGACGTCCGTGACCTCCAGTGAGCGCTCGAGGCTGCTGCTCTCGCGGACCAAATAGATGTAGCCTTCGAGCACGGGCCCCCGATAGAAGCCGTATCCAGTGGCGATCTTGCCTCGGGGCGCTCGCACACGCTTCCAAACATACTCCCCTCGCAACAAACACCCCTGGCCTCGCACGTGGTCGGCCTGTAGCCTTTCGGCCTCGATATGACCGCCCGCCTCCAGCGACTTTACCTCCAGCGGCCCAGCGCGAAAGCTCAACCCTGGAAGTTCGGCTTCGGCCATGAACCTCGAACCAGCACGCTCATAACCGCAGCGACGATAGAAAGACGTCGTGGAGCCGTAGAGAGCTGAAAGGCCCACGCCGTTGGACCTCATTTCAGTCAGGCACTCCCGAATCATGTGTTGGCCCGATCGGCGCCCCCTGCCACCCGGCGATACCACCACCGCAGCGAGTCCGGTCATAGGCACGACCTTGCCGCCGAACCACTGGCCCATGGGTACCATCAAGAGGCCGCCCAAGAGACCCCCGCTAGGGTCCTCCAGAACCCGCCAGTTATCAGGACCGGTCCTCTCGATCCAGTTCCGAGTCACCTCTTGCTCCATGTGGAAGCTCTCGGCGACCAGCCGAGCCAATACAGTCTTGTCCTCTTGGATATAGTGACGATAGGAAATCATGACAGGCTCTTCTTTTTGCATCCTCTCGCGCCTTCTAAGGCTCCGCCGCAGAGAGTGAGTGTCACAAGCCCACAAAGCCCTAGCAGGCCAATCCAGCACCTGCCAAAAATGAGCCAGCTATGAATTTTACTTACGCGTTTCCACCTGGCGGGCTCCCCCCGCAGTCGGACGACCCGGCCGAATCGGGTGCCATTTTCACCACCGCCTATGCCTTTATGCCGGCATCTGTCATGCGAGATATCGTCACCAGTCTCTTGCCCGGCTGGAGCGGCACGCGTTCCTGGATCCTCGCTCGGCCCCTCTCGGGGTTCGCCGAGACCTTCGCCCAGTACGCTGTGGAGGTGCTCGCTGGCGGCGGCTCAGAAAACCCAGAACCCGATCCCGAAGCCGAGGGCGCAATACTGATGGCGCAAGGCAGCATGACCCTGACCATCGATGGTACGCCGAATCCGATGGGAGCCGGTGACTACGCCTACCTCGCGGCCGGAACCGACTGGAGCGTCAAGAATGATTCAGACGCGACCTGCAAGTTCCATTGGATCCGTCGACGTTGGACCCCAGCTAACGGCGTATCCAAGCCAGAGTCGTTCCTGGCCACCGACCGGGAGGAGAACATCGACTGGATGCCCGGCACCAAATCCTGGGGAACGACCCGGTTCGTCGACCCGACGGATGTTCGTCACGACATGCACGTCAACATCGTGACCTTCACCCCTGGGGGACGGATACCGTTCGCCGAAACGCACATCATGGAACACGGACTCTACGTCTTACAGGGCACGGCTCGTTACCTGCTCAACCGCGACTGGGTCAGCGTAGGGCCCGGCGACTTTATGTGGTTGCGGGCTTGGTGTCCTCAAGCCTGTATGGCCACCGGTGAGGAACCGTTCCGCTATCTCCTCTACAAAGATGTCAACCGCCACCCTCGCTTGACTCTGTAGAAAGACGGCCCTCTGGCCGTCGGACAGCCTAACAGAACTCTAACACCCCGCTACCGTTCTCTCCATAGTCTGTTGCTTATAGTCTCTAATGAGACCCTCGAAAGTGTTTCGAAGGAACGAAGCACGGAGGCTCTCAGGAAAGAGAGAAACGCGATATGAACGCAACTTATCCAATGGTAACATTGAGAAACGCTGTCCTGTTTCCGTACGCTATGATGCCCATTACAGTGGGACGTTCTAGTTCCCAGGAGGCCATCAGGCTCGCCACTGAGTCCGAGGAGGGAACACTCTTTGTGATCACCCAGAGAGACCCCCTCAGCGAAGAGCCTGAACAGAGCGAGCTCTACCAGGTTGGAACCTTGGTACGCATCCAAAAGATTTATCAACAAGGCCGCAGAATGGAGGTTCTGCTCACCGGAATCGGGCGAGCCCGCCTCCTGAGCATCGAAAACAAGACAGGAGAAAACGAGAGGCCCTATGCCCAGGCCGAGGTCGAGGTACTTCCCCCACTGGTGGATGAGGGCCAAGAGGTCGACGCCCTTCACCGGGAATTGGTAGAGGTCGCGCGGTCCTTTTTGGAGCTTGCCGGTCAGCAAGGTCAAAACTTGATGCCCCTCACAGCTCACCTCAAGGAATCGATTCAGCTGGCTTATTTTGCAACCCCTGTGGTTGGGCTGGATATCGAGAAACAGCAAGAGATCCTAGAGGCCAACAGTCGCTCGGAGGTCCTCACCACGACCCTCGAAGCGCTCAAATACGAGTTGGGAGTCCTCCAACTGCGACAGGAGATCAAAAGCAATACCAAAGACAAGCTCGATCAAGAGCAACGCGAGATCATCCTGCGCCGACAACTGCATTCCATTCGAGAGGAACTCGGTGAGGATGGAAGCGAGGCCGAGGAGGTCGAAGCTTTTCGCAAGCGACTCGACGAGCTTGAGTTGACACCTGGGATCCACAAGGAGCTCAAAAAAGCGATCGATCGACTGGACCGTACCAGTCCTTCTTCACCCGACTATCACATCACCAGAAGCTACGTGGAGTTGGCTCTCGACTTGCCTTGGAACACTCTGTCGGATGACGACTTTGAGATTCCCAAGGCCCGCGAGGTTCTCGATGACGACCACCACGGTCTTCAGGAGATCAAATCTAGAATTCTAGAACACCTCGCGGTTATGAAGCTCAACCCCGAGGCCAAAGCACCGATACTTCTCTTCGTTGGACCGCCGGGCGTGGGCAAGACCAGTCTCGGTCAATCCATCGCCAAAGCTCTAAACCGCAAGTTCGAACGTGTGGCGCTAGGCGGGCTCGGCGACGAGGCGGAACTGCGCGGACATCGACGGACTTACGTTGGAGCCATGCCCGGACGCCTGATCACCGCGCTGCGTCGCGCCGGCACTCGAAACCCAGTGCTCATGCTCGACGAAGTCGACAAACTCGGGCGAGGCTTTCGAGGAGACCCAGCGGCTGCCTTGCTAGAAGTGGTAGACCCGGCTCAAAACGACAAGTTCCGGGACAACTACTTGGACCTGCCGTTCGATTTGAGTCAAACCACTTTCATTATGACCGCCAACAGCACCGAGAGCATTCCCGCTCCTCTCCTCGACCGCATGGAGATCGTCAGACTCTCGGGATATTCCGAAGAGGAGAAGTTCGCCATCGCTCGTCGCTACCTCATACCGCGACAACTGCGGCAAGCCGGACTGCCCTCGGAGAAGATCACGATTGAAGACGAAGCTTTGCGCGAGTTGATCCGCTCCTATACCCGGGAGGCTGTGTCCGCTCTTTGGAGAGAGCCATCGGCAAGTTGGCTAGGAAGTTAGCCCTCCAGACTCTCGAGAGCGGTCCGCAAGAGGTGGTGCTCAACAAAGAGTTGCTCCACAACCTACTTGGGCCAGAGCGAATGACCGAAGAGCAAGGGCGTCAAAAGGATGCCGTCGGTGTGGCCACAGGACTGGCCTGGACATCGGTCGGCGGTGATGTGCTCTACGTGGAAGCTCTGAGAATTCCCAGCGGCGAAGGTCTCACCGTGACCGGACAGCTCGGTGACGTTATGAGTGAATCGGTCAAGGCAGCGCGATCGATTATCTTGAGCCGAGCCGAAGAGTTCAAGATCGACCCCAAGGTCATTGAGAAAGGCGGAATTCACGTCCACGTTCCAGCCGGTGCCACACCGAAGGATGGGCCCTCAGCAGGTGTGACCATGGTCACGGCGCTTGCCTCGGTTTACACGGGGGTACCGGTCCGTCACGACGTGGCCATGACAGGGGAAGTCACCCTGTCGGGGCTGGTGCTACCGGTCGGCGGTATCAAGGAGAAAGTGCTCGCTGCCCGCCGCCGTGGAATCACCACCGTGATTCTGCCGGCCTTCAACCAGAAGGACCTGGACAAGCTCTCGGACACGGTTCGTCAGGAGATGAACTTTGTGCTTGTCGACCACGTCGAACAAGTTCTGAAGGTGGCCCTACCCGAGGTCTCCTCGCGCTTGGGAAAGGTGGAAAAGGAAGCTGTTGTTTTGAGTCAGGGAAGCCTGAACTAAAACCAATCGGCACACTCGTCCCAGAGGTCCTCGTTGCCCGGCCTGAAGTAGCGGAAATGTCCGAGCCTTCGGGTCACGAGGACGAACTCTGATTCGGCCTTGCTGTAGCTCCGAAGAAGGGCGCGAACAGCCTTCGGTGTAGCCCACGGGTCATCGGCCACGCCAAAAGCTCTTATGGGTGCGCGAAAGCGCTCATAAGAGCTTTTGCATTCCTCCTCACTGGTGACGTATCCCTCACAGCGGGCCCAGTGCAACCATTGCCTCATGACTCCTCGGGGAACGTTTTCACCCGACCGGAGCAGGCGCCCCGGACCGTGCCCTAGCACCGACGTCAGCAACGGGAGTAGCACAAAGTAGAGAACGAAGAGTTGGGCTTTGAGCGGATAAGGAAAGAGTCTCCAGTAGGCGCTCCCCGAGCAGATGATAGCGAGTTTTTCCACTCGCTCAGGTCGGGCCAAAAAGCCCGCGAGTTGACCTCCTGCGCTGTGCCCCACCAAAACGATGGGCTGGTCGGGAAAAGTCTGACTGAGCCACTCCACAGCAGCGGTCATATCTTTCTCGCCCCAGTCTCTCATCTGCGCCTC
>CAZVVF010000340.1:0-5254 GCA_964630575.1 uncultured Burkholderiales bacterium
TAACGGATCCTGCGTCCGACGAGATCGCCGACGGGGACGTCTTGGAATGCGGGAGCGGTCAGGGCTTCGGCTCGTCCACTGTCCAAGAGATCAGGTCTCTCCTCGCCGGCCGGTTCGAGTTCGGCAAAAGGGAGGAGGTTGGGGTCCTCGACCTCGTCGGATATCTCGATCCGAGTGAGGAACGCTTCCTTTCCTATACCCTCAAGAAGGGTTTGCCGGGTAGCGGCCTCTTTGAGAGCGCGAAAGGCCTCTTCGGCTTTGAAGGAGGTTGTGCCACCATAGGCTGCGACCTCAATGAACACGTCTTCCCGGTCGAAGTATCGGCGCAGCGAGAAAGGCTTCGGGATCTCCTTGATGCGAAAAACGAATCGTTCGTCGAGGGGCACGTTGCGAGGTCGTAGCAGGGCCGAGGGCGCCTCATCTTCGCCTCCGGCGGGGGTGACCTCGGACCACACGTCAGCCTGGTCGTGCTTGAGCCTGCGTTCGTTGAGCAGTCGGCGCTCCTCATCGGACATATCGTCGGGAAGGGCAGGGTCCAGGACCGGCCAGGGGGGAAGGTCCCAACTCTTGGGCTTAATGGCGATGTCGCTAATCTCGTTGGGAGCCGCTTCGATCTCGGTGAAGGGCGGGGGAGTCAGAACGAAGAGAGGTTCGGCTTCTTTCTCCTCTCTCTTGAGTCGGGCCTTGATGGTGGTGATCCGTCTTATTTCACTGGGTCTGGCTAGTTGCCAGGCCAAGTCCTCACCGTAGATGGTTTCGGCCTGACTCACCTGCGGAGAAAATAAGCAGACGGCCAGTCCAACACATATGAGCCAAGGCTTTGTCATGGGAGCGTCTTTTCTCCAAGGAACAAAAAAAACCGGCCATCTGGCCGGTTCTTTTTATTTTGCTTCTTTGCGGAGTCTTTTCTTGAGTTCCCGTCTCTTAGTGTCACTAGGTTTTTCGTAGTGGGCACGGCTTCTCAGTTCAGACATGAGGCCAGACTGGTTACAGAGCCGACGAAATCGACGGAGAGTGCTCTCGATGGTCTCATCGTCGCGTACGCTTGTTTCTAACAATTAAATAGCCACCCAACTCAGCTCTGGACTCCGTCTTGCGGGCCCGATAGGTTGTCCAGACTTACCAGGGACAGTAATACAAAACTCATGGATGAGCAAGTGAGAACGACTCTCGCGGCTGCCGCTCTCTCCGAGGCCTCCCGGTCTCGGAAGCGATGGGAGCATATTTGTCGATTCAATCCTAATGTTATCTGAGGAAACGCAGGTGGTGAGACACGGTTTGGAAAAAATCAGAGCATGTCTTCCTCATCTGACGTCTCGCTGGAACTCGACCCCGAACTCACCGACGCTCAAAGACAGAGGAAGGCCTACCACCTGAACGTCGTAACCTTTCCCCGTTTTCGCTGGTTGGGGATGTTCTTTTTGCTCTTTGCAACCTACCTCCACAACCGCTACGTTTTGGGTGAGGTGGAGCCACTGGCGCTTCTGAAGCTGGGCCAGTTCTTGGCCAGCTACGCTCTGCTGTCGTGGGGCATCTTACGTCTCTATTACCGGAAGAAGCCGTCCCTTGGTCTGCTCTTTTTGGTTCTCGACGTCTTTGTTTGGACGGTCGCGATCTACGCTATGGGAGGCTACCAGTGCGTTGCCTTTTTTCTTCTCCTGAGTCGTGTCGGAGACCAGACGCACACCAGCATCTCTCGAGTGATGGGCTTTGCTCATCTGATCGTGGTGGCCTACGTCCTGATGTTGCTCTACTCGTTCTATGGGGCTGGACACACCTTCGATTGGAGCGCCGAGTTGTGCAAGGCTTTCTTGCTCTATCTCTGCGGGTTGTACATCGCGCTCTCGGCGATTCCGGCCGAACGACTTCGCGGGCGCCTCTTGGGAGTTATGCGGCAGGCTCGGGATTATCTCAGAGACCTGCGGCGAACGAATCGAGAACTGGAATTGGCCCGCAAGGCGGCAGAGCGGGCCAATATCTCTAAGAGCGAGTTCCTCTCGACCATAAGTCACGAACTTCGCACCCCTCTCAACGGTATCATCGGTTACGGCGAACTGCTCAAGGACGGAGTGGCCGGACCGCTCAACGAACAACAGGATGAGTTTCTGGGACAGAGCCTCGAGAGCGCCGAGTTGCTCAAGGAGTTGATCGACAGTCTGCTCGACTTTTCGTCTCTCGATACAAGGCACGAACTCAACTTCGCGCCGATGGACTTTGGCAAGGCCTTTCTGGCTGTGGCGACTTCCCTCGAAGATGCCGCCAGAGCGAAACAGATCGACTTCGAGATCGGCGATACTCCACCGTGCCGCTTGAGCCACGCCGATGCTGGGAGAATAAGCCAGGTTCTGAAGATCCTCATGGGCAACGCCATCAAGTTCACAAACCAGGGCAGGGTCTTCGTGGGGTATCGCCTTGAGGAGAACTCCCTGTACGCCTGGTTCGAGGACAGTGGGGTAGGGGTGGAGCCGGCTGACCAGGAGCGGATTTTTGAGAAGTTCGAACAGGCCGACGGGTCATACTCTCGCCGTTGGGGCGGCTCTGGGTTAGGTCTGGCTATAGCCAAGAAGCTGATCTTGATGCACGAGGGAGAGATCGGGGTGGAGAGTTCGGGCCAGGACCAAGGCAGCGTTTTTTGGTTTCGAATCCCTCTCTAGTGCGGGAGAGTTCTGGAGCCATTCGAAGTGATCCCTATGAAACTACAGTTCCTCGGGGCCGCCGGTACGGTGACTGGCTCAAAATTCTATCTTCGCGACGACAATCACAAAGTGCTGATCGATGCCGGCATGTTCCAGGGGCCGCGAGCCCTCCGGGAGCGCAACTGGGAGCCTCTGCCTCTGAATCCCGAGGAGTTGGACTCCGTGCTCTTGACCCACGCTCATATCGACCACACGGGCTACTTGCCTCGTTTGGGTCGAGACGGCCTGCGAGCGAAAGTCCACTGCACCTGGGGAACTCGCGATTTAGCGAAGATCCTTTTGCCAGACGCGGCTCGCCTACAAGAGGAAGAGGCCAACTTTAGAAATCGGAAAAAAAAGACACGATTCAAGCCCGCCCTTCCACTCTTTTCCATCGTGGATGCAGAGCAGGTCATCAGTCGTCTGGTCGGTCACCGTTACCGGGAGAGTTTTCAGCCGGTGGAAGGTTGGAAGGCCACCTTTCAAGACGCGGGACACATTCTTGGCTCGGCATGGATCGACCTCAAAGTCCCGGGCAAGCGCCTTATCTTCAGCGGGGATCTCGGTAGGGCGGGAGCCCCGATCATCAAGGACCCACAGCCCCCGACAGGAAGCTGTGACGTGCTGCTTCTGGAGTCCACCTACGGCGACCGCAATCACGCCACCAACGACAAGCTGGAAGACCTCGCCGAGATCGTTGTAGAGGTGGTCAAGCGCAAGGGCACCTTGGTGATACCAGCCTTCGCCGTGGAGCGTACCCAGGAGATTCTCTACCTCCTCGAAGAGTTGATCCGGCGCGACGACATTCCTAAACTCCCCGTATTTATCGATTCTCCCATGGCGGTGAGAGCCACTCGACTCTTTCGGGAGCACCACGAGTACTACGATGCTGAGACGAACGCCCTGATCAGCCAGGGAGAGAGAGTTCTCGGCTATCGCAATCTTATGCTCTGTGAGTCGGTTCAAGAGTCCAAGAGCATCCGCACAACACCCGCTCCCAAGATCGTCATCTCGGCCTCGGGTATGGCCACCGGAGGTCGCATCCTGCACCACTTGAGAAACTACTTGCCCGACCCCAAGAATCATATCCTCATGGTGGGCTATCAATCCGTTGGAACCCGAGGTTGGGTGATCCTCAACGGGGCCGACCGGGTCAAGATCTTTGGCGAAGAGGTTCCAGTGCGAGCCCAGGTGAGCCGCCTTGAGGGATTCAGTGGCCACGCCGACCACAGGGAAGTTTTGCAGTGGTGTCGAGGGTTTGAAGCACCGCCCAAGGTGACCTATTTGGTCCACGGAGAGGAAGATGCCCTGAGAGCTCAAGGGGAGTCACTCAGAGCGCTGGGGTGGAACGTCAAGATTCCGAGCCACCTGGAAGAGGTCTCCCTGGACTAGGCCGTGGATACGTTTTTTCAGGGCCAGAGTGAGCCTTCAAAAATGACTCTTATGAACCTCGGAGGTTGTGGTGATGGTAGCGCTGCGGCGAGTCGTTCTCTGTCGAGCTACTCTGCGGAGTTGGACCGGGAACTGGCGGCCTTTCGAGTCAACCAGAACACGGGATGGAGCCAGCGGGACCGAATCGCGTTCGTGGGCGGCGACGGTGTGCAGGCTCTGCGCACTCTGCAAGAGGCCTCACGGCTACCCGATGACCTCGTGGTTTTGAGTCTGAGCCACAAACTTGAACGGGACATGGCACAGTTTTTGGGCCGAGGACGGCTGGTCTCGCTGGGTGCCAGGGAATACTCTTCGCAGCATAGGGACGAGTTCCGGCGGATGCAGAGGTTGCTGCCGATCTTTGAGACGCCGTGGCGAGTGGCCGTGAAGAGCGCTGTGTCGGAAAATCCCAAATGTCCGCTCCTGATCAGTCTTCACCTGAGCCTTTTTTCCTTAGCCGATGCTCCCGGGGCCATCGGCGGTGGCTGTCGAGGTTTGAATCTGGACCAGTTTTTTGGCTCCTTGGATGATCTCCCCACCGAACGTGTGGTAGCTTGGCACATCTGGGGGGCACAGGCCGATGTTGGCCCTGAATGCAGGACTTCCAGACTCGGCGCCGAGATTTTGCGAGAAGCCATCCTGAGATGGTCCGGTTAGGAGAACCAAGTTGGAACTTTGGTTTAGTGAAGATTTTTCTGGTGGGAGTCGATTCGGGGCACGTGTGTGCCAAGTCTTGGCCTCCGAGACCAGCGAGTTTCAGAGGATAGATATACTCTCTACTGAGGCTTTTGGTCGCATGTTGGTGATCGATGGTAAGGTTCAGGCCTGTGAGCTCGATGAGTTTATCTACCACGAGATGTTGACGCACCCAGCACTGCTGAGTCATCCCGATCCCAAAAGGATTCTGGTGGCCGGTGGGGGAGACGGAGGCACGGTGCGCGAGTGTCTCAAGCACCCTTCTGCCGAGGAGATCGTACTCGTTGAGATCGACCGCAAGGTGATCGAGCTGTGCCAAACGCACATGCCGGGATTGGCTTCGGCTCTAGCCGATACCTCAAGGGTGAAGGTGCGGCCTGACGACGCTGCGGAAGTCATTCGAGCGGCCCGTGACATGGACGTCATTCTGGTTGATTCGAGCGATCCCGTCG
>CAZVVF010000341.1:0-5244 GCA_964630575.1 uncultured Burkholderiales bacterium
CAGGTTCGCCACTGCCGTTGGTCACCCGGGCGTTGACAAAGCTGCCCAGCTGAAATCCGGCTGGAGGGTCTGCCAATTCCACTCTTGCCGTGAGCGTCTGAGTTCCTCTGTCCAATTCTGGAGAGATATAGTCGAGATACCCTTGAGCGGTCTCGTCTGGTTTATTGATCAGGCTGAGTTCGATCGGATCCCCGACCTGAATAAATTCGAGATCAGAGCGCTGAAGATCGACCCACACCCAGACCTTGCTCGAATCAACGATCACAGCGATCGACTCTCCTGGGGAAATCATCGCTCCTACCGAGAAGGGGCGCTCCACAACGGTTCCAGTGATCGGACTGTTCAGGTGAACCAGTCCCGTGTGTTCGTGAGGGCTCGCTCCCAGTTGCTCCAAACGCTCCCGGGAGTGCCGCATTTGCTCGGCGGCTCTGGCCAGTCGCGCTTCAGCAGGAAAGGTCTCAGCCTTGACTCTCAAGCGAGAGTCGGTCACCTGAGTCTCCCTCGACAGGTGAAGCTTGGATATCTCCAGGGTCGCTTCGGTTTGTTCGAGTTCAGCTTCGAGCGCCTTTCTATCTGCTCTCGACTGTTCCACCTGCTGACGAGAGGCGATGCCCTCTTGAAGCAAGGTTTCTAACCTATCGTTCTTGAGCACAGCACTGCTGAGCCGAGCCCTGACGCTATCTCGCTGGGCCTTGGCCTTGAAGACCTCCAAACGAGCGGTCTCCAAGGGTTGGCGAATATCGTCTCCGACTTCAAACAGCTCAGTCTTGTTGGCGAGTTCCTTTTGGGCCAGTTCCGACTCCACCTCAGCCTGGTGGAATTCTGCCTGAAGGGCTGTGACTTGCTGACTCGAGATCACAGCGATCGAGGCGCCAGCTCTCACGCGCGATCCCACCTGCGCATTGAGTTGGCTCAGAGTGCCAGCGACCTGACTGCTGATGACAACCTTTTGGTCTGGGTCTGCCTCGATTCGTCCCGGCCTCATGCCGGTCGTTTGACCGCTGATCGCCACCACCGGTACGGTTTCCACCTTCAGCTGCCTGGACTGAGCGGGCGTCAAAAGGAGAAAACCCTCCTTTTTTGCCTCGTGATCATCGTGCTCGTCCGCCACCACGCCGTGGGAGCCTTGGCCTTGATCGAGGGCTATCGACGGACTCGAATGAGAATGCGGTGGCGCAGCGCTCTGGCAGCCAACGATCGCGAGCACAAACAGGATAACCAGGGAATATTTCATGGGCCCTCCTTGAGGATGTCATTGGGAAAAGCCAGGCCGGTAAGTTCCAGCACCTGAATCTCCAATTCTAGAATGTCCGCCTTTATGGTGACCAGTTGCTCACCGGCCTCTCGGTAGGAACTCTCGGTTTGCAGAACATCGGTGAGATTGAGCAAGCCCACATCGTAGGCCACACGGGCCTCACGAGCCAGCTCCTCGTAGCGTTGAGCCTGGAGGGTGAGAATGTCTCTCTCCTTCTTAAAAGCCTCAAGCTGGGTCCAGGCCTGAGAGAGGTTCTGGCAGTTCTGAAGGACCATCTCGTCAATGCCAGCTCGATGGGCTTCGGCCTGAGCTTGCTTTTGCTCCTTGCGATGGCTGATGTTGCCCCAATCAAAAACAGGCCAGGTGACAGAGAGCTGAGCGCCTTGCTCGACGAAATCCCGCCGAACCAGAGTCGAGCGATACAGCGATAGACTCAGGATCGGTGCCCGCTCCTTGCCGATGAGTTCCGAGGCGTACTCTGTGCCCTCCACCAGGGAACTCTGAGCTTGCACCGTCGGGTGCCAACGAGCGGCGGCCAACACCTCTTCGAGGTCGAGCTCTGGGAGCAACGACGTCGGCTCCCAAGCGATGATTCCAGCAGGGATTTGCTGAGCCTCGGGGCCAAGGAGAAGAGCAGCCGTCCGTTGAGCGCTCAGCAGAGCCCCCTCGGCTTGAATCCGATTGGTCGACGCCTGAGCCGCCGCGAGCTCGACTCTCAACGACTCGTTCTCTGAGATCTCACCGACCTCAAAGCGTCGGCGCGCGACGCGCAGGGTCTCCTGCATCAGCTGATTCCTCAACAGAGCGATCTCCAAAAGTCGGTCGCTCTTCCACAGCTCTAGCCAAGCTCGATAGGCCAAAGCGCCGACTCGCCTTTGAGCAGCGAGGCGCTCCAACTTTGCCGCTTGGTATTTTGCCTTTGCAATCTCAGACCGCAGCCGAGGCTGACCAGAGATCTCAAAGGCTTGAGTCAGTCCATTGGACGATTCACCGGCATCACCAGCGGTGGCTGCCAAAGTGAGGGTGGGGTTGGGCTGAAGACCACTGGCTTTGAGCCCAAATTCTGCAGAGCGAACACGTTCGTCCGCCTTTCTGAGCGAGGGATGTCGCTCCAGAACAGCTCGAAGAAACTGGTCTGGTTCAAAAGGCACCTGAGCAGCGGCCTGAGGAGCCCAAAGCAAATTCAAAAAGAACAAGCACAATACGCCCGACCAATTCACAAAAGTCGGTTCCGGTGATTGCATAATTCCTCCCAGGAACAACGCCATCGTGGCCCGCGAAACAGACCTAGACGCATTTTAGATAGGGATTACGGGGTCTTTAGCAGGCCGCAGGCGGCGCTCTGAGCCCGACCGGGAGGAGGGTCAAAAACGAAGAGAAGACACGCTCTTGTGGAAGAAAAGCGACGAGAACCGCTGGCCCCTGAACATAGGGCTGAAGCACAAAGAGCCGAGTGACCAACGCTGCCGAGGGAGTTGAGCCCAACAACGGCTCACTGCAGACATCCTCAGAGGCCTGATCACAGACTTGGACGCAGGCCTGCCCATTCTCTAAAAAACACTCTAAATCAAAGCTATAGGAGAGCAAAACTCCCAACAGCGAGAGTATCAGACAGGCCTTCAAAGAGAGTCTCATCCGAGGGGAAATTCCTCGAAAGAGAGCTAAGTTCCTGGCTGCGTCAGCTCCGTCACTCAACAGTTCCACACCATGTCGATGTCCGTAGAGAGAAATACAAATTGGATACCCTGGGTCCTGGAAAAGACCGGCGCCCAGGCTCTGCAGAGCAGCACCCTGATTCAAACACTCTGGGGAGGCTATGGTGAACTCCTGCGCCTGACCCTCAAAAAAGGCCGTGTTTCTCAGGTTGTTCTCAAGCGAATAGTCCCACCCATTCTGGACCACCAGAGCTTCTCCGACCTCCGCAAACGCCGATCTTACCAGGTCGAAACCAACTGGTACCTGCAGGGGGCTCAGCACTGTGACGAAAACTCTCGGGTGGCGAAATGCTACGCCGGCGAACGGGTCGGCTCCACTTGGTTGCTCCTGCTGGAGGACCTTGAGAGTGCTGGGTTTTCTCCCCAACGACAGCCCGGACCTGAGCATACCCGGTCAGGCTTGTCGTGGCTTGCCCACTTCCACTCCAGGTTTCTCAATCGCCCTATTCCCGGCCTCTGGGATCAAGGCTGCTACTGGCACTTGGAGACCCGAAGACAGGAGTGGGAAAAGATGCCCTGCGGGCCTCTCAAAGAGCACGCCGACAGCTTAGACCAAAAGCTGAAAAAGGCGCGCTTCCAGAGCTTGGTTCACGGTGACGCCAAGACTCCAAACTTCTGTTGGAACTCAGAGAAGAGTGCAGCCGCCGCTGTGGACTTTCAATACGTTGGAACCGGCTGTGGGATTCGAGATGTGGCTCTGTTTCTCGACCGCTGCCTGGGGCCTGAGATCTGCGACCTCTCTGTGGAGCACTGGCTGGACGTCTACTTCGACTTGCTCAACCAAGCCTTGATCCGCGACGGACACACCGTATCCGGCAAAGATCTAGAAGACGACTGGCGCCCCTTGTACCCCGTAGCCTGGGCTGATTACTGCCGATTCCGACAGGGCTGGGCAGGGCCCTCTGCTTTGTCCAGCTACTCTCTGAAGCAGATAGAGCGAGCTCTAGAATAGCCCCTCGTCCTCAGATGGAGCCTAAGCCGCTAGCGAAACTTCCTCGTCAAAGGCGACGCCGGCGATCACAGCATCGGAGAATCTCACCGGCTGGGCCCAAGCCACACGAGCCCGAATGGTTCGGTGCTGGCTGACGTGGTCTTCCAGAGAGACGTGGATGGTGTCCCCTACGGCGACATTCCAGGGAAGCACTAACCTACCACCGCGTGAATCGAGTTCGATCGAACGCACCTCTGCGGGACGTCCCGTATGATTCCAACAGGATATTCTCGACGGCTCAAGCTGTTGTCTCGGAGTACTCCTGCGACATCTTGAGGCTTCGTATGTTTGACGTATAAGGCGTCTATCTGTGTTCATGCTGCAAGATCTGTCCTACAACAACAATACCAGCCTGGGAGCCGTCACAAGTCGGCATTTTGTAACAGATTTGTAAATGAACGTGGTCTATGTAAACAAACAGTAAACCAGATGTTAACATCCGGTCTACTGCTCTCGGTTTGAGAGTTCGCTGCTGCAATTCGTGCAGGCGTCAAGTCGCACCAGGCGATCATGACCCCAAAAACGATCGACAAACCGGGCCAATAAAAGCCCGGACCGCCCCAGATCAGTCTAGCAAGGGCAAGTAAATATCCGTCACGAGTTCGTTCTCGGGAACCTCGGGATAAAAATTGAGGTAGCGGAAGTAGACCGGAAAATCCCGGAGTTCATGACCGGACTCTGGCAGCCAATCACGATAGAGATAGTAGATTTTTTCGTCCAGATGATCGCGAGAGCCCAGATGACGGAGCACAGCGCAGCGTCCGCTCGGTATCTCCTTGGTGATGACGCCCTGAGGATTCTCCGGCACAGGCTCTTGCACGACACCACAAATGTCGAATCGGAACTCATCCGGCTCTACAGCATTGGGATCGTTGTGCGGAACTCCATAGGTCTCACTCAAACTCACTGGCGAGAGTTGACTCGTCTTTCTCCACTCGATGAATGAAGCCACCGAGTGATTCAGAGACTCGGCTGGACCTTTGTGCTCCAGAACGGCGACACGGCAACCGTCGAACTTTTGAATTTGAACCTTCATTTCTTTTGTTACTCCTTTGGTTTTGAATTGGTATTCTTTATGCCAGGGCTCCCACTTGGGATTCCGACGGAACTGAGACGGTGTCTGATCGAAAGCTCGCTTAAAAGCCCGCGAAAACGCTTCAGGACTGTCGAAACCGGCATCCAATGCGATCTCTAGAACTCGAGATTCTCTGTGGAATACAAGTTGATAGGAGGCACGTTTGAGCCGTTGCATACTGATGAAGCGAGCCACGCTTATTCCCGTA
>CAZVVF010000342.1:0-5243 GCA_964630575.1 uncultured Burkholderiales bacterium
TGGGTCATAACCGATCGGGCCGGGGCGTGACCGAGCTTGTGGTCGAGGGCCTTGTTGAGGTCCGTAAGGCAGACGATCCCTTCCAACTCCCCGTCATCTCCACAGACACAGGCCGCGTGGAAACCTCGTTCGATCAACTCCTTGTGCGCCTGCTCTACGGTGTAGGAAAGCCCAATGCTAAAGAGGTCAGAGGACATGACATCTTCAGCCCGCAGTCGATGGCTGTCCCCGGATTGTTCGACCTGAGCCGCAAGATAGTCCATGACTTCTGTGGCCGAATTGGGAATTTTCGACACCGCAGCGGCTCGCGGATGACCTCCTCCCCCCCAGTGACTCATCCAGGCGGCCACATCGAAACTCTCACTGGAAGCGCGAGCAGCGATGGCGGTTCCGTCTTTTTCCGTCTCCAAAATGGCACAGACAGCGTCGGCGTCCTCGATCCCTAAGATCGTGGTCGCGAGGTAACCCAGTCCAAACACCGTGCGCTCTCGATAGGCCCAGGCCAAATAGAGACTCCCACCCGGCCCCTTGACCAGTCGCCCGTTGACCAAATACTCCTCCAGAAGCGCCCGCTGCTCGGTGTCGAGAGGGTCCCTCAAGAAAGAGCAGACGACCTCCAGATTGGCCCCGCTCTCCATGAGAAAGGAAGCGGCTTGGAGATCCCTCGCTGTGGTTGAGGAGTAGCGAAAGGAACCGGTTTCCTCATGGATGGCGATGAGTCCCAGACTGGCCTCTTCGCAACTGATGGCGAGGTTGCGCTCGCGACAGCGCTCGATGAGTAAAGTCGCTGCAGCGCCCACTTGTTCCACCCACTCCTGGTCGCCGCGAACCGACTCCGCCGTGGGTGGATGATGGTCATAAATGTGCAGCTCCACCTCGGAATCGTGGAGCCACTCGCGGAAATTCCCGAGCCGACTGGGGGTTCGGGTGTCCACAACGATGAGGCGCGAGGGACGCTCTTTCATCGCTTGCTGGAGCGGAAGGTGAGGGAAGTGGCGCTTGTGCAGGTCGTAAAACTCTTTCACTCCGCTCGACTTGTTGCCCGGAAACACGAGGTGCGATCCCGGGTAGAGCTTTTGCGCAAAGACCATCGAAGCGAGGCCATCGAAATCAGTGCCCACGTGGGACATCACGAGTTGCATTCAGTTACTGAGTTCCATCTTCTCGACCAGGGCACGGAGCGTAGGCTCCACCCGGTCAGCGATTACCTTATGACCTTCGGCGTTGGGGTGAACGTTGTCCACGCGCAAGCTCGGGCTGGTCAAAATTCCTTCTAGGATATTCGGGACGTAAGCCAAGCCGTTGTCCGCTGCCAGTGAGTCGAACAGGTCTGCGAACTTATCGCTGAGGACACCTCCCCTAACTCCCAGAATCATGACGGGTGTTTGAGTCGCGTGAATCTGATCGATCATCGATTGCAGATTCTCTCGAGTCACAGCGACGTCCAACTTCCGCAAGACGTCATTCCCTCCCAGCTCAATGATCACCAGGCTAGGTTTGAGCGGCAGGACTTCCTTGGCGACCCTGGGCAAGGAATCGGTCGTGGTCGCCCCACTGACCGACAAGTTGACCAAGTCCAGGCCTAGGCGTTGGCTCAGAAGGGCCACGAAACCCTCGTTGTCCTGCAGTTCATAGCCGGCGGCGAGACTGTCGCCCAACACCACGATAGGCCCTTGCCTCTTCTGGTCGGCAAACTTCACCTGACCTCCACTGCAGCCTGCCAAAAAGAGCAAGAGAAACAGCGCGCTCCAAACAGAGGGCCGCCTCAGTCGACCGAGAACGAGCAGGGCATGCGATGGATTGCACTCACGGGGGTTAACGGATTTATCGGTCATAATCTGGTGTTGGAGTTTCTCGAACGGACACCGCAAACCTTGGAGTTTGCCGTCGATCGGATTTTGGGAACGGATCTCGAGGCCAGTCTCGACCGCCCGACTCACGCCCGGGCCACGCGCTACCCCAATTATGAGTTCTGCGTTGCCGAGAACTTTTTGGCCAAACTCGAGGATTGGGAATCCGAGTTGGGCACACCACCACTGGCCATTCTTCACAACGGTGCCTGCTCGAGTACCACCGAGACCGACCCTGAGATATTCAGAACCCTGAACGTCGAATCGAGCCAAAAACTGTTCCGGTATTGCAGCAGGAAACAGATCCCGTTGCTCTACGCGTCGAGCGCCTCCGTCTACGGCGACGGCTCCCTGGGGTTTTCCGACGCCTTGGCCGACAATGCTCAGTATTCGCCGCTGAATCGTTACGGACGTTCCAAGCACGACTTTGACAGTTGGGTGCTAGAGCAGGAAGAAACGCCACCTTGCTGGTTTGGACTCCGCTATTTTAACGTGTTCGGCCCCTTTGAACAGCACAAGAAAAAGCAAGCGAGCATCCTCTATTGGGGTCGCGAGCAGATCGAGCAAACCTCTGCGATCAAACTGTTCAAGAGCCACGTCCCCGATCTCGAAGACGGCTGTCAAAAGCGTGATTTTGTCTCCGTCTTCGATGTGATTCGGGTCAGCCTCAGCCTTTTGAAACTCAGCCTCAACACACCGAGCCTCCAAGGCAACGGGCTCTTCGTCAACGTAGGCCGCGGGCAAGCCGCCACCTGGATTGAGACTGCTAGCGCCCTCTTTGAGAGTATGGACCTTGAGCCGCGAATCGAGTTCATCGAAATGCCCGTCCAACTTCAGGAGCACTACCAGAACTTCACCTGTGCCGACCTCTCGACGTTGCACAAACTGGGTCTCACGGAGCCCTTTCTGGACCTCAAAACAGCCTTTCAACGGTCTCTGCAGCGCATGAACGCTCAAGAGACCTTGCCCCAAACAAAATAAAGCCCGTCGCAACGGGCTTTATTTTGATTTCACGGGGCGGCTTTCAGGGCCACTGGCTCCCTGAGATCCCCTCCTGAGAAAACGGTTATTCTAGGAGGTCGGAGCCGAAGCCGCCAGAGCGACCTCTAGCATCTCTTCGATGCGTCGAGCCTCTATCTCGTGGATCTCTCGGGCGGTCTTGGTTGCGAATTCGCTCCGCTCCTTATCTCCGAGAATCTTGTGGGCGTGGCCAGCAAACACGAAGTAAGGAACCGAGGCGATCGGTGGTGCCCCCGCCTGCTTGAGCAGTTCGAACATCTCGTGCGAGAGGTCTATGGCCTCTTTGTACGAGCGCTGACGCAGAAAGTGAACAACAAAGCGCTCGTTCAAACTGAAGAAGTAGGGATCCTTGAGCGCGACCAACATCTTGCCCGCCGCGTGAAAGAACTTCTCCGCCTTCTTGGGATCGGTGTGGGTCAAAAAGTCAGCGTTGAGTTCCAAGGCATCGGCGACCAATCTGTGGTCCCCCAGATGCTCTTCGGCGTAGTCGAGCAGGTTGTCGAGGATCTCGAGCCCCTCTTCTGGTCCTTTGCAGATAGCCTGAAGCAGCATCGCTTCAGTCCTAAGGATGGGCGGGAGTTCTTCAAACTTGAGCGGTTCTTCCAGTCGCTCGCTGACATCCTCAACCTGACCACTCTTGCGCAGAGCACGGGCCAGACGGATCTGGATCGCGGCTCGGCGGAGATCATCGTCGAAGGCATTCTCGAGCTTGCTCAAGAGGGGCACGACAAAGTCGTAAAATCGTATGTGCTCAAAGACAGAGGCTGCGATCAGTTGGACTTCCGGGTCGTGTCCGTGAGCCCCTCGGAGCGCTCCGTCAACCAAAGTTGCAGCGGCGAAAGGCTCACCGGCACCGAGAAGGTCGGTCACCTGTTGAGCCAGGTCATCGAAGGACTCGTCCACATCAGGGGGGGCAGGACAAAGCATCGGCGGCTCGTCCGAATCCAAATTGGTGAACACAGCGAGCAACTTTCGCCCCTGTTCCAAACCTGGCTTCATCAACTCTTCGGTCTGTGCGAAAGGCGCCGCATCTTCCTCGACCTCACGGTCGGCAAACAGGATGCCCGGCTCTTCGAAGACCTTAATATTCCACTTCATATCTCTTACCTCGCCGCCCCTTTCTGACAAAAACCGAGGCTTCCTCGATTTGGGGCTGTTCTCTCTCATATTCTTTCCCTGCCTTTTTCAAGGCTTCAGGGAGCGTTCAAAATCCTTGACGCATTCCTCTTGAACGGTCGTCTCGATCGCTCTGGGGGATCGACTCTCTCGAATCATCGCGATCGCTTCGGTCGAGGTGTGACCCTGCGACACCAAATAGGCCGCCAGAACGAACCCCGAACGACCCAGTCCCCCGACACAATGGGCCAACACACTCTTGTTGGCCGAGGTGAGAGCGCTGATCCAATCGGTGGCCTCCACGAGCTCTTTTAAGGAACAGACCTTCTGGTCCACCACTGGCAAGTGCATGACCTCAAAACCTTCGGCTCGGTACCTGTCCATAAGCTCTGGCACCCCATAATGCTCCAGCTCCGTCTGGGGAACCAGGCACAGCACCGCATCGACAGACTGGTCCTTGAGGTCTTCAAGGTCTGACGCCAAGTCTCGACCTCGGTCGACTCTGCCGGGCAATATCGTCAATCCTACCCGTCCTGGAATGGAATCCCGATGAGCTATCCAGTCGACTCTCAACTTCCCGTCTTGAGCGTGCTGATGGGCGATCTTTTGGCTGAGTCGACCGGCTGTGTAGAGCGCCCATTTTTTCTGCAGCGGTGAACACTCGTCAAAACCCAAGCTGTGAGCCGCATAGCGCAGGGCGCCAACCCACCATTGGTAAGCACTTCTGTCGGAGGCGATCAGCGGCGGATAGAAACTTCTGAGAGTTCGCAGCGTATCCCAACAGCGCTGAAAGCGGGCCTCGGAGAATTTGACCTCGGGCAGAGCTGCGGCCAGATCTTCCACTTGTAAAAGACGATCGGAGATGCCACAGCCTGTCTCCAGGTCTGCCTCTGACTCCAGTTTCGTGAAGATGTAGAGTAGGTCGTTCTCGAGCTTGATGAGATCCATCAGCACGTGGGCCCGCCGAGTATGAAAGAAGTCGATCAGCCAGACGTTTTGATGACCGTCGACAATGATGTTGGCGCCGTTCAAATCGCCGTGAACGTAGGCCTGATAACAACGCCCACCCCGCTGGAAAGTGGCCAAACCGTGCTCGTAAAAATCGACCAAATTGGGGGTCCGAAGTTTCGGAGTGATGGAGTACTCCGTACCACTAGAGGTCGGTCCCACCAGTTCTTCGACTCGGCGTCGCACGCTAGCGGCCCACTGTGGTGAAAACTGATAGTGGCCGAGGAGGTCGGTCTCTTCGAGAGTGCG
>CAZVVF010000343.1:0-5241 GCA_964630575.1 uncultured Burkholderiales bacterium
GTGGGGCGATTCGGTGAGGCCGAGAGCTATTTGGCCAACGCCATAGAGTTGGGGTATCCCAATGGAGAGGTGATGAGGGAGAAGATCGAGGCTCTGAAGCAGGGAGAGTAGTCTTTAGGCTTTTTGGAGCCGAGGTCTCATCGGCTCCAACATGAGTGAGGCATCGAGGGTCCCTCTCGTCTACTTCAATTCAATGCGAGTCTCGAGGGCTTCGACGAAGAGTTCGGGCCTTGAGCGAAGGAAATCATGCACCTTTCGGGCCGCTATCAGCGGGGTCAGATCGGTGGTTTCAAGGCGCAGATTGATCTGGCCGTAGATGGCTTCTCTCTCGACCATGAGCTTCTTGATTTTTTTCTCGACTTCTTCCGGCGTTTCGCCCTTGAGAAGGGGGCGTTTCGAGGTTCTCTTGAGCCGCCCAATGAGGTTTGTCTCGCGGGTATACAGGCGCATGAGCAAGCCGCTCCTCTGAAAAGCAGCCAGGCTGACGGGATCCATAATGGTCCCCCCGCCTGTGCCGACGACTTTGTTTTTCGTCGCTGCGATTTCCAGGGAGAGCTCTCGCTCGGCCTTTCGGAACGCTTCTTCGCCATCTTCGGAAAAGATCTCGTTGACACTCTTACCGAAGCGCTCTTCTAGAACGTGATCTATGTCGAGGAATTTGCGTCCCATGACCTTGGCCAACTCACGGCCTATCGTGGTCTTCCCTGTGCCCATAAAGCCTACCAGGTAGAGATTATTGCGCGGCATTCTCACGCTTTCGGCTTCTTAGCTCGGGAGGTTCTTCCTCTTGTAACGAAATTTGAGCGGCTAATGGCCGCCGCTAGAGGACTGGGTTGTGACCGCTCCATGATCGGTGTTGTACCCTGGTACTCCGGCGTTTCCACCGTAAAAGTACATAATCATCATCAGGCATAACATGCCGATGATAACCACAGGGAGCAAAAGCTTTGCTGAGTTTACTGGTTCTTCTGCGTATTCTGACACTGGACTTTGTCTCCTAAAGGACTAAACTTTTCTTACGATGACACGTGCGTTCGCGCCCTGCTAATGACTCCCTGCCTAAGAATCATCCATCACGAGGCGTGATTCTAGAGCAATTCTAGATCGAACAGGCGTTCTACTCCCCGCACGACCTCTTCGTCGGTGTACTGGATAAATTCCCCTGATCGTTGCTTGGGTCCTTGCAAGAGGAGCCATACGGCTGACCGGGCTGGCACTTCCGGTGGTTCGAGCTGATCGTTTTGCTTGAGAGCTTGAAATTTGCTTTTGTCGGCTTCTGTCATTCCGCTGGAGTTTCGGATCTCGTTTTGCATAGCCGTGTCGATGACTCCGGGCCTGAGTGAGTAGAATCGTAGTTTGGGATTTTCCACGGCAGCCACCGAGGTCAGGTGCAAGAGGCCTGCTTTGGAGGCGCAGTAGGCGCTCCAGCCCTGGACGACTTTCACGGCGGCACCGGTGCTTATGTTGAGCACGACTCCCTCTGTCTCTTGGAGGTGCGGCAGAGCCGCGCGCATGATCATGGCGGGAGTTGTGAGGTTGAGTTGAATGGCTCGCGTCCAAGCTTCAGGGTCGGATGCAGCGAGAGGAGCGATCGGCTCTATCGTGCCCGCGTTGTTCACCACTCCGTGGATCGTTTGAAGTTTGTCTACGGCGTGCTGGATGAGCTTTTCGGCAGAGTCGGGCTTGCTGAGGTCTAGAGCGACCCAGTCAACATTGGGATCGTCCTGCCAGAGTTGGGCGAGGTTTGTCTCGCTGCGCGCGGTGGCAAGGACTCGGTGTCCGAGCAGGCTTAGCTGTTTGCACAGGGCTGCTCCCAATCCTTGGGAAGCGCCGGTGACTATGAAATTTCGGTTTTTCATTTAGGTTTCTTCTTTCTTGTAGACGAGCAAGAGGTCGGCCATTTGAATGGCGTCTCCTTCCATCAGTATGAGTTCGATACCCTCGGGAAGTTCGGTCTGCCAGACCAGTCCGCTCTGCTTGCGCAGGACTCGAATGGGTTGGGCTCTCGGACCGACTCTCGCGATTTTGAAGTTCTGGACGATCTCGTCGAACTGGAATAAGAGGTTGTAGTAGCTCAAGGCCAAGTGGTCGAGTTCATACTCGGTGTCAAAGCGGATTCGCGGCTTAGGTTTCGCTTGTTGTTCATCCTCATTTGTGGGTGGGTCAAGCGGAGCCTCGCTAGAGCCGAACCGGATCTTGCTCCCCTTCAAAGGGTACACGCTACCTTCGGGTGTTTCAAGAATGTAGGGGGCTTGTGGCCCTATTGTCATGCGTCGATTGGAAGGTACCGTTGTCGGGACTGTCGCGCCGGGAATCTGGCGGATGCCTGCTTCTAGGGGGCGGGTATCCTCGATGTCCTGGAGTTTTGTTGAGGCTGGTGGGGCCCAGTCGGGAACTGCTGGGTCGTGGGTTTTGGACCAGCGGAGGTCGGCCTTTTGTACCTCCAGGCTCGTTGCGCCCAGTTCTATGATATCTCCATCGAAGATCTCCACGTCTTCGACTTGTTCGCCGTTGACATAGGTCGAGTTGGTGGTCGACCGGTGGAGCAAGCGAAAGCACTTTCGATCTTCTTGCCAGAAGAGTTCGCAGTGGAGGCGACTCACCGTGTCGTCGCAGACCCTGATCCAGCCTACGACCCGTTCCCCAGGGCGGATGGCCCTCCCAATTTTTAGCACGGGCGCGTCGATAATATGGGTGGCGCCCCTATTCGGTCCAGTCCGGACCCTCAACTGAAATCCACAACTCCATCTCAAGATCTGTTGTTTCCTCTCTTGCTCACGTTAGGCAATTCTAGGGATTCTCTGTCATCGATAGTCTCCACAACGTCCCCCTCAGGCCACTCTGCTCGAACTTGATTGCGGCCTCCTTCTTTGGCTAGATAGAGAGCTTTGTCGGCTCGGTCGAGGAGGGCTGCGATGGACTCCTCAGGGACGCGTCTAGACAGACCCACGCTGACGGTCACTGGGTGGTCTTCGATGGGGTGTTCCGCCACCGACTTGCGCAGCCGTTGGGCTATTGTGGTGGCAACCACGTCGTCGATATCGGGAAGGACAACGCAGAACTCCTCGCCGCCATAGCGAGCCAAGAGGTCGGTTGGTCGAATGGACACCTGAATGCGTCGGGCAAGCTCGATGAGAACTCGGTCCCCAATGAGGTGCCCCAAGGTATCGTTGATCGACTTGAAGTGGTCCGCATCGATCATCAGTAAGTGGAGCGTTCGGCTTGAGTCTTCGTAGAGCTCTTCGAGTCGCTGTCGGAGATAGTGCCGGTTGTAGACTCCGGTGAGTGCGTCTGTGGTGGCTTTGAGCGCGGCTTCTGCGGCTTTTTGAGTTGTCGCTCGCGTGTGGCTAGAAATGAGCCAAGCCAACATCGCGCTGCAGATCAACAGAAGAATGTGTTGCTTGATGGCCAGTAAGGAGTAGGGGTCTAAGTGTTCGGCCTGACTGGTTGCCAGGACTTCGGTAAGCATGAGGCTCAGGATGACGAAGCTGTTGACCAGAATTCCCAGAACGGCGACTCTGCGAAAGCGCAATCCTGAAGCGATGACCAGCAGGTACATGGCAAAGACTGAGGGCTGATTGAGAAGCGAGCCCGTATGAATCGGTAATATGGTAGGGGTTTGGGGAGTGGCAAAGTAGAGGCTGGCGGGCAGTACCATCAGGGTCGCGTCTAGCCCTATAGAACAGATGGCAATGGCTGTAACGGAGAACTTCTGCTTGCGTTTGTGCGACCAAATGACGAACAGTGAGAAGGCTAGAGCGCAAAGGCTCGCGCTCAGACCAAGGCTTAGGATCCCTTTGGAAGCGGCTCCGTTCGACTGCAACTGGAGTTGTATTGTGAAGATGATCAAGAGTCCGGCCAGGAGTGCACGAAATTGAGCGATCCGTACCTCCACGATCCGAGAGGCCTTCAGGAGAACTTCTTCGATCACGGTGTCGTGAACGTGAGCAGTGTCATTTCTAGTCAGCTTTGGTGTCCTCCCTTCATTCCGCAACAGTTGTCGTGTCGAAGGTTCTTCCGTTTTTGTCGATGGCCTGGCAATGCAGGCCGGACTTCTCGTTTTGGAGTAGCCAGATATGTTCTTTGGGGAGCGCTTTGACGTGATACCATCTGCGTCCCGCTACGCTTCGCGGCGTTCTGCCCCAGCAGCCATCACCCAAGTAGACGGTACCTGACGAGTCGATTTTATTGGCCTTGAGGGGAAAGGTTCGTTTGAAGACGTGGTCGTGGTTCTCGAGAGCCAGTTGAACATGGTATCGGTCGAAGAGCGGCACCCAGTGTTGACGGCCTTGCTTCGAGTAGGGGTCGTTGAAAGAGCGGTGTGTGGGGTAACAGGGAACATGGTACAGGGCGACGCGGAAGCGAGCTCTGCTGTTTTTGAGTGATTCTTCCAGGAAGGGGACCTGGGCTTTGTGGGAGGTGACGTGACCTGAGTCTAAGACTACAAGGTCGATGTCGGCTCCCAGCCGGCGCACAAAATAGGGCTTCGCTCCTTGAGGGAAGAAAGCGAAATAGAAGGGTGCTTGGCTTGCTCTCTGGCCGAAGGCTCCGTTGACCTCGTGATTTCCAATGGCCAGAATCATGGGGACCAGGCGCCCGTCTTGGCGTTCGAGATGAGTCGCCCAGTTGTCCAGCCAGTCATCCCAGAACCGAATTCTGCTCAGCCTTCCGTCGGCATAGGCTATGTCTCCGCCGATCAGGGCCACATCGGGTTCTTGCTTGGCGCCGGCGACCAACAGCTGAACGGTTTCTGGGTGGCGATACATGTCGCCACCGGTCACGATCTTCAGGGGGCTTCCGTCGGCGGGTAGGGTTCGAAACTTGCGCCAGGCCGACATTCCGTAGCGGGTATCTCCGGCTCGGAAAGTGTAAGTCGTGTTGGGAGTGAGTCCGCTGAGCGTGACCTTGTGGACGTGCCGGGTGAGCCCTGGGAGCTTGATGGTTTTGCTCGGAAGAATCTTGGTTTTGCCAGCGGCGCCAAGGCTGAGTTCTACTCTTGGATCGCTAGCTTCGTTCAGAGTTTGGAAAACGATCGTCTGAGTTCGGGCCGTGTCTTGAGATTCCCAGGTCAGGTAGAGGTGGCGCGGCTGAGCCCCTGTCATGGCGAAGCACCCGAGAAAAAGGAAGACTATGAGCCGAAATGGAGGCATTGGCCTGTGATTTTGGAGCCGCTTCTTGAAACCTCTCCGGGGAAGGCCAGCCCATGGCAAGCGAGAAGGCGGCATCCATGATTGACGAGGA
>CAZVVF010000344.1:0-5238 GCA_964630575.1 uncultured Burkholderiales bacterium
CTCAGCCGTTTTGCTTGGTCACTCTTTGAAGCCTGGATGGCCGCCGGGGCGGACTCAAAGTGCTATTGGGCCCTTCACGCTCTGGGTTGGCTGGGGGACGATGAGGTGGTCCGAAAGCTCACCCCTCTGCTCAAGAAATGGCCGGGTGAAGGCGGCCACGCCCGCGCTGTTCAAGGTCTTGAAGTCTTAACCTCACTGGGCACGGACATCGCCTTGATGCACCTCTTTGGATTGTCCCAGAAGCTCAAGTACAAGGGGCTCAAGCAACAGGCTAGCGACAGGATTCGGAGCATCGCCGAGGACCGAGGTCTCACCACCGACGAATTGGGAGACCGACTGGTCCCGGATTTGGGTCTGGGAGAAGACGGAGCTCTCACCCTCAACTTCGGTCCTCGCGAGTTTGTCATCGGCTTCGACGAAAAGCTCAAACCCGTGGTGCGCGACGCTTCCGGCAAGCTCAGAAAGAGTCTCCCGAGACCGAACAAGTCCGACGATCCCGAACTGGGAAAAGCCGCCTTTGAACGATTCAAGGTCCTCAAGAAGGATGTCAAAACCGTGGCCAGTCAACAACTCGTCAGACTCGAAACAGCTCTGGTCAAACAGCGGCGCTGGTCGTCAGAGGACTTCGTACGATCCTTTCTTAAGCACCCCCTTGTGGTCCATCTCGCTCGCCTGTTGGTTTGGGGACTCTATGACGGCGAGACCCTCAAGACTCTTTTTCGGGTTGCCGAAGATGGCACGCTGGCCGACCACGAGGACCGAGAGTTCCCCCTACCCGACGCTCTTGAAGTAGGTTTGGCACACCCCCTCGAGATCAGACAGGATCAGAGAGACACCTGGAGCGAAATCTTCGCAGACTACCTGATTCTTCAACCCTTTGCTCAACTCGACAGAGAGGTCTTTCCCTTCCTCGACGGCGAGCGAGAAGCCACCGAACTCACCCGATTCGCCGGCGCAGAAATCGAAAGCGTGCGCTTGCTGAGCCTCGAATCAAAAGGTTGGAGACGAGGTGAGGCCCTCGATGGCGGAGTGGTCCACTGGATGCTCAAGGAGCTGGGCCAGCAGGCCTACGTGTTCTTGAGCTTCGAAGACGGATTGGTCGCTGGTGACCCCGGAATGTTCACGCATCAGACCCTTCGCGGCGTCACCCTCCAAAGCCGAGCTCGAGCTTGGGGGGGAGAGCGAGAGCTGCCCTTTGGGCATCTTTCTGAAGCCGCCTTTTCCGAAGTCATACGAGACCTACGGACGCTCATCAGCTCCTAAACGCTCCAGCATTGAGATAGTGAGTCGTTTGCATCAGTCGATCGGCAGGAGCATTCGCTCCCACCGAGGACTGTCATCTGATGATGCTGACCGCAAAGGTTTTTGACCGACACCCGGCTATCGTTGGTTTTTGCCAGAGGCTGGGCTGGCACAAGTGCCTCCGCAAAAAGACCCTCTATTTATGGAAAGACCAGATTCTGGTTCGAATCACACTCTCTCGGGATGCTCGGAACGTCTATTTTGACATCTTCCTTTTGGACCTCGAGAAGAGATCGAACCTGAACTCGCTTTTGGCCCGGAGCGGATTGGTGAAAAAGCCTCCAGCAGCCTATCAGAGCTTCATGCAGGGCTTTGCCCCAATCCTCAGCGAGAGCGAAGGCCTCGCCTATGAAAAGAACCTCGCCTTTTACCTGCATATGACCGAGACTGTCTTCTGCAAGGCCTTGGAAGCTCCGTCGGAAGAACTGCTGGCAACTTGCTTCAGCGACACCGAAGAGCGGAAAACCGATTTCTTGAAGAAGCTCGTGTCGGGGGTTTCTCAACCTGTCTATTTCATTCTAGGTGTGTCGCACGACCCTGAGATGATGGGATGCTGCTATCCCCTCATCAACGGTTTGGAAGGCGAAAAGGAGCTCTCCCCTCAACTCCGAGAAATCTATAAGGGATACGGCCTAGAGCCTCTGCCCGAGGACCTCGACATGAATCGATTCCTCATGCGCGTTGCCGCCAAAGACGTCGATTTCTATTCTTCGGCCTACCTCAAAAACAAGGGATTCTTCATCAGCGAAAGACTGAGCCAACATATTCCCAACTACCAACTTCAGAACTGCAGACTCCAAGGCCTCGAGGTGAACCGAGCCTACCCTGAAAAGCGGTCTCTCCAATTTTGCCACATCCCTGAGGGCGACGAATTCATCGACTTTGGCATGAGTACTTTTCACAAAAAGCCAGATGGAAAAGAACCTGAAGAGGTGACCTTCTGCGATGGTCCGACTTGCCTGAGAGAGGTCTCTCGTGCGGTCAACGACCAACTCCCCTACCGTATCACACCCAAACGACTCTACTTTCATCACTACCCCGATCTCACATGGCTTTCTATCTATCCGGTCTTCCTCATTTCCGAAGACTTTAGCGAACTCCTGAGGGCTCAGGGCATGACCGGATACACTCTGACGAAACCTCCCTTCGAGATCTTTTGAGCTGATTTGATGCAGAATAAGACCGCATACTTTGAAGGGGTCCTCAGAGTTCGAACCGGTAAAGAGGCCGAATTCGAACGCTGGAGAGAAAAATACCACCAAGCCGTCTCAAGCTTTGAAGGTTATATTCCCGTCCCAGAGGAGAGCCGCAAACTCGCCGATAGCCGATGGATAAGCCGGCTCAAATTCGGCGACGCTGAACTGCTCCAACGTTGGCTGAGTTCAAAGACTCGGACTCAACTCCTCAATGAGGCTGAGCCGCTCATCGTTGGAGGCGTGGTATCCCGACTCTCTGTTGGGGAAGATCCAGGCGTGGGGGTCACCGAGATCATCTTTTCCAAGGTTCGTCCCGGCAGTGAAACAGCATTTCGGGATTGGCAAGCCGAGATAAACCGCTGCCAGTCTCAGTTTCCGGGCTACCTAGGCGCGGCTCTGCAACCTCCAGTCGCTGGTCAAGAGCACTGGACGACGCTCCTGCGTTTCGACCGCGCCGAGAACCTGGAAACGTGGCTCGCCTCTGAGGCGCGCAAGAGGCTCCTCCAGAAGGAGAGAGGTCTCGTTGAGAGTCGGCGTCAGCATCGACTCAGCAGTGCCTTTCCAGGCTGGATTCCGACACCGCCCTCAAACCACGAATCCCCACCAGAGTGGAAGACCCTGCTTCTCGTATTGTTGGGTCTGTTTCCCATCGTTATGCTTCAGTTTCGGTTCCTAAACCCATATCTCGTCAACCTACCGCTCGCTGTCGGTACCTTCATAAGCTGCCTTTCGGGGGCGACCCTCATCGCCTACGTCACCATGCCCATCTGCCTGCGTGTTTTCGCCTGGTGGTTATACCCTCAAGGCGGCAGCTCGATCCGAACATCCTTGCTCGGGAGCCTCGCGGTCGCTTGCTTGTATGCGCTCGAAATCGCCCTGCTTTCTGTTTACTAAAGGGCGCCGCTCTAGGGGGTCATGGGACCGCGCAGGCGTGCTTGTTCGTCGGGCGACAACTTGCGCTCTACCCGCTTGCGGAGCTTGTCTCTCCAACCCTGACTCAGTGCACGGCACTCAGAGAGATCGCTCAGGTCATGGAAGTTGGGGTCCCGGTCATAGACGATCTGATTCACTCGGCTCACAGTCCAACGCTCAAAAGGACGGGCCGTCTGCAGCATGGGATCGCCTGCTCTCACCAGGCCTTCGCTGACAACGCGAAAGTACCAACCTGTGAATCCCGTAACCTGCAGTTGCCAAGCGAGGTCCTTCACCCCATAGATCTGAGCCAACTTCCAACACGGTGATCGCGGTTGCGACACTTCGACCACGACCTCCTCACCGATCCGAAATTGGTCACCGATGCAGATCGACTCCTCAGTGCAGCCAGCTAAGGTGAAGTTCTCTCCAAAGGCGCTCGGCTTCATGTCCCTTGCCAGGGTTTTGGACCAACTCGGGTAGTAGTATAAAGGGTAGGCGCAGACGGCCTTTTCGGGGCCTCCGTGGTGAACCGAGTCTCCCTGCCCATCCCCATCGAGCCCGTTCTTACTCAGCCAGACGGCTTCATCCACTGGCCGCTTTATGAAGCCCGAGCTAAAGGCAGGGGCACCAAAGATTCCGGGCTGCTCCGTAGGCATGCCGATCTGGAGAGAGTGGAGTGTGACTGGCGCTTCTTTCATCTTCTTGCCCTTCGCCAAACGTGGAAGACCTTCCTCATCAACGATCGCCCCTTGAAATTTACCGGTGGAGCCCCCTCTTTGAGTCGGAACAGACTCTCGGTCCTCGGGCGAGGAGCGATGGTTCTGTTCATGGATTTTTCAGGGCTGGTCTTCATGATGAGACTATGCAGGTCGGTCAACTTCATCATTCCCGTTATCTCGCGGTTCCCAAGAAAGCCACAGAGCGAGTTCCCCAGGCCGCTTCACCCGAGCAATTCCTCTCCTCAGGTGGTGTCTCCATCGAGGACAGAGCCGCCGATCCAGAATCCCAATGGGCTCAAAGAATGGCTGAGCCGAGTTGTCGCGTCGGGATTCTCTGTGAGCGCAGCTGGGTCCCTAGTTCCGAAGAAGACCCGATCCTACAGATCGCCGATGCGGTCATGGACGCCGGCGGTATCCCCAAGCTTCTCTTTATCGGTGAGCCTGTTGAGCAGCAAATGAGCGGGATCGACGCCCTCACCATTCCCGGTGGTCGCGATGTTCATCCCAAATTTTACGGACAGGTCATAGGTCCTGGAATGGCCCATTCCAAGCCTGACCCCGACTTTGATGCCTTTGAGATCGGTTGCATCCAATCGGCCTTCGAATCGGGAATGCCCATGCTCGGGATGTGCCGAGGCGAGCAGATCATGAACGTGGCCGGAGGGGGAACCCTGGTCCAGGACATTCCCACAGAGTTCGTCTCACCCGAAGGCTGGGGCTCCGCTTACGGGACCAGAGTGAACCACCGTCCAGCGCAGAACAACACCCACGCAAAGCGGGTTGACCCAGTCCACTTGTTGGTTGTGTCACAGAATACAAGGCTTCACGAGATCGTGGGAGACTCTCTAGAGGCGGTCAACTCCATTCATCACCAAGCCATCGCCCAAGTCGCCCCCATTTTAACGGCCGTGGCCTGGTCACCCGACGGCTTGGTGGAAGGCGTCGAGCGCACCGGAATGCCCTGGCAGTCGGCCTACCAATTTCACCCGGAGCATCTGCGCCGAAGCGACTCAGCCTACCAAGATCTCTACGACAATCTGGTCCACGATGCAGTCCGCTTTAAGGCCGGAGACTTGGTCAAACAACCCCCCTTAGCCCGAGCTTAA
>CAZVVF010000345.1:0-5237 GCA_964630575.1 uncultured Burkholderiales bacterium
CAGCTCGACCCACCGGCCGATGAGTTGGCCGATTTTTACTATGTTCTCGGGTGCGCTCAACAGTGCCTCAACTCCATCGTTCCGGCTATCGAGGCGCTGAGAAAAGCCGAGGAGTTTGGCTGCAAGGAGAAGGACTTGGCCTTCAGGCGAGCTCTGCTTCTGATCGAGTTGCGGCGTTGGGAAGAAGCTGAGCAAGAGTTGGCTGTGGCCTCGGTCCACTATTCCGACGAGGCCGAACTCCGCTATCAGATGGGTCGTCTCTACCTCCTACAAAAGAAGGTGGAGTTGGCCTATCAGGAGACTCAGGAAGCCTATCGACTCAATCCCGACTGCCTCAAGATTCGATTGCAAAAAGCGCTTTGCTCCTCGCGCGTTAGCGAAGCGGAAGCGGCCATAGAGGAGTTCAAAGACCTCCTGGAAGATTTCCCGGACCTGACTCAAGCCCGGGCCGAGTTGGGCCACTTGTATCGCACCAATGGTCAGGTCGACTTGGCCATTGAGGAGTTTCAACGCGCTCTGGACCTTCAGCCCGAGTCCGTCGACCTTCAACTGGATCTGGGCCGAGCCTACGCCAAGCGTGGTGACCACGAGTTGGCCATCAAGTCGATGGAAAGAGCGGCAAAACTGAAGCCCGGTCCCGAAACGGCGGCACTCTTGGGAGATGCGCTCTTCGGCAACGGCAGGCTGGAAGAGGCCGAGTCCCAGTACCGCAAGGCGCTCACCATGGTTCCTGACAACGCTCGGGCTCAAGCCGGTTTGGGCGCGGTGTTGATGCGGAAGGGGCGCTTTCAGGACTCCTTGTCCTGCTTGCGCTCAGCCACTCAAACAGCACCAGGGTGGGCCAAGCCTTACGCCGATTTGGGCCTTGTTTTTATGCAACTGGGCAATTGGGACGAGGCCGCAAGGGCTTACGAAGAAGCCTCCCGCTTAGAGCCGAAGAATCCCGACCATCCGGGAAAACTGGGTCTGGTCGCCTTTCGATTGGGAGACTTTGAGCGCGCTATCAAGGTTCTGAAGCGAGCCGTTGAAATCGAGCCCACCTTGGCTGAGGCTCAGAGTCACCTGGGGATCGCTTACGCAGCGGCCGGACGCTTGGACGAGGCCATCGCGGCTTACCGACGAGCCATTACACTCAATCCGTTGGATCCTAAGACCCACTACAATTTGGGAGTCGCTTACAGCAAGAAGCGTCAGTGGGATCAGGTGATCGAGTCCTACCGACGCTGCCTTGACCTCGACGAGGATGACTTGAATGCGCGGTACAACCTCGCACTCATCTACGAGAGAATGAAGATGCCCGAAGAGGCTGAGCAGCAGTTGAGGACTGGCTACACGGTTTCTCAGCAGAAGAGGTCTAACGATTTCTTGACGAAATTTGGCAAAGAAATGCAACGACTTGGGATTTCTATCCCAGGAGGAGAGTAGAGCGGTAGTATGCAGGTCCTACGTGAAGTATTGAGAGTTAAAGTTGATGAGGAAAAGGAGAAAGACCTCTGGCAGAGGCTTAAAGGCCTCTATCAGCCCTTGATCAGCGATGTTCCTGGGGTCTTTCGTGAGCTTCTAGAGTTGCGCGGTAAAGTCGCAGGTCGCGGCGGAGAGTTGTTCATGGGCAAGGATGACAACATCCTTTTCTACTGGATCTCAGAAGAGCGAGACACCGTCGAGGCTGGCGTGATCTACTCCGAGGCCCCTCCCATTGAGCCGTTCGAGGAATTTCGGTCCTCCATCGCTTCGGTTCTCGATGCCTGGAGGTGGACGCCGCTGTCGGTGCTGAGTCGAAGATTTCGGCTGGTCGCTGAGGAGTCCGATCCCTTTCCCGTGGGCAAGGGACACCTGGAAGCTGCGAAGGTTCTGACGACACTCGAGTGTAGGACGTTGCTGCAGAAGGTGGCCAAGAACCCAGGGCTGATGCTCAGTCAGTGTTCAGCCAAGGGAGAAGAGGGCTACGAGGCCTATCTCGACGATCTGGTAGAACAGGGACTTTTGGAGCGGGAGTATGAGGTCTTCGACCGCGATACCAACCGTGAACTGGCTCGTTTCCCATCGTATCAAGCTCTCCAGGATGCCGCAGAAAGGGGATTCCGAAGTCCCTTTTCCAACCGACTCATCTCCGAGGAGCGCATCGATCAACTCTTGCGCCCCACTCTTTTGGGCAAGCGCCTCGCTCATCGAAACCTGTGGTTGGCTCTCTCTCTAGCGGAAGCCCTCTCGCACCACGGGGTCTCCGAGAAGAGCCTGCGCTGGGCCATCGACAACGATTACGAAACGGTCGACCTTTTTGCAATCTACGAAGGCTCCGTCTTTATGTTCGAGGTCCAAGAGGGGAAAGTGACGCCAGACAAGGCGTTCCGCTTTGTTTCACGAGCTCACTACTTCGAGCCCGATGCGGCCTTCTTGGTCTCGCCCGATGCCGGGGATGCGGAAGCCCGTCAGGTTCTGAGCATGAGCGAGCGTGATATTCCGCTGGACCTCATCACCGACCTGGGAACTCTGGGAGAGAAGATCTCAGAGGTCCTCAAGGACACGTCTTACCAGAGCGTTCAGGAGATCTTGAAGCGATTCGACGGGATGACGAAAATTGATGTGGGAACTCACATCGGTGAACATCTCTTGGGGCCTGAGCCAGAGAAGACCGAGGCGACGGATATCGACGCTCTGCTGAATCTCGATTTCGACCTCGACCTCGATAGCGCGGCCGTTGCCGATGAGTCTTTGAGCTTGCCGGGAGAGGGGCACGATTCCAACTTGGACGTTCCCTCGCTTCCAGGAGTGGACGACTTTAGCCGCGAGTTATCCGACCTCGATCTAGGAACCTCAGGGGGAGGCTCGGATCTGGACCTGGACCTCGATCTGGACTTGGACCTGGACCTCGACCTGGATTTGGGGGATCTCGACTTGGAGTCTCCTCCATCGGTGCCTTCGGCCCTGGAAGACCCCGTCTTATCACCGGTGGAAGACTCTCTCCCAGAGCCTGTTGTGGCCGAGGAGTTGCCTCCGGTGGAGCTGCAAGACCCTGGAATTACGGAAATGCTTCCAGAGCTAGAGAGCCCGGTGGACCGCCCTTCGGTGATCCAGTCTCTGTCGACCTCGGTGGCCCAAATGCGGGACTACGTGAAGTCGACAGACGTTCTCGATGCGAATGTGCTCGATGAGAAGCTGAGCGTCCTTGTGGCTGAGGCTGGGCCGGCTGCCATCGTGAGTGTCGTTGGCAAAGAGGGCTTGGAGTTGACCAAGAGGAGCACGGAGAATGCGGTTTTTAAACGGGCCGCTGCCATAGGGCACACGATTTTAGAAGTTTTGGCTCGCGGGCTCGACGAAGCGGAATTGGGCGAGTTGGAGTCTTTGGTCGTGGAGGCGGGCGATCATTCGCTCAACTACTTCCAGCTCCCCAACGAGATGAGTCTGCTGGCTATGCTGCCGAGTTCTGTGAACGAGGACTCGCGCGATGGAGCCGACCTACCCGGCGAGACGGTCCTTCGCGAGGCCATCATGAAGAAGGTCTTGGAAGAGTTGGCTGCGGTCGAGGGTGTGATCGGCAACGTGGTGACATCCAGCGATGGCCTGCCCATCGATATGCTTCTGAATGAGGACGTCAATCCTGAAGTCGTCGGCGTTATCATGACTCAGGCGATCGGTGATGTGGAGCAAGAGATGGAATTCTTGGGCCTCAGACCGGTCAACCAGTACCTTCTGACCTCCGGGGGCAAGAGCTTCAGTCTTATCCCGATAGACGGCGAAGCGTACCTGATCACATTCTTGAGGGCCGAGGTGCCTCGAGCAGTTTGGCAGAACCGGTTAACCGGCGCGGCAGCGATGCTCGCCTCGGTGTTTCATTAAGGACCAGATCCTAGGCGTGAATTCGATAAATTAGAGGAGCAGAAAAATGGATGAAGTTTTGGAAATGATCAATCGAACCCCAGGTGTCGAAGCCTCCCTCATTGTTGGCAAAGATGGGCTTTTGATCACTTCGCTCGGCGATGCCGCTCCCGACCCCGATTTTTTGGGCGCGGAAACGGCGGAGATGCTTCAGAACGCTGAGGCTGGGATGCAGGAGAAATTCGAAAAGGGCGAGCTCGGTATGATGAGCCTTGAGGCGAGCAACGGCCACATCTTTTTGAAGAGTATCAACGAGGTGACCTACCTGATGGTGCTGACGGGAACCGATGTCTCCTTGGGCATGGTCCGCTACAGCATCGAGGCGGCGAGCGCTGCCTTAAAAGAACAGCTCTAGATCCGATAGACTGAACCTTTAGCGAGAGTCTCTGCTGGCGCCACGGCGTTGGGCGGAGTACTTTTGTGTTTGTGGCAGGGGACTGAGGCGGCCGGGCCTCGGCCTTTGCTACTCGTGCTCTTCGAGCTCATCGTGGCGGCGAATGACGATCAGCTTGTGTTCCTTGGTGACCTTTTTGCGGTCCGAGGGATTGAGTGAGATGCTCCCATTGGGATTCATGAGCCCAACAACCAAGTAGTTCATTTCTCGTCGCACTTCAGTGGCGATGGTGAGAAAATCGGTTCCATCTTCGATCTCATCCGGGACAGGTTCCAAGTCGATTCCTTGCCCCCACCACGAGAGAAGTTCGGTAACGACTTTGGCCATTCCGGGCTTGACCGAGGAGTGAGCGATAAGATTGCTCCCGACCTGGGCGGTATGAACGACCTCATCGGCTCCGGCAACGATAATGTGCTGATAGTTTTCAGGGTCCAGCAACTCGGCACTTATGCGCAGTGGGATTGAGCGGTTGATACCCCGCTTGGCGAGCTTCCCTTCGTAGGCACGAATGGTGTAGATCACCAAGGCCGTTGACCCATCAGAGGCCGTCTCTTGGTCGTTGGGTGGAGCCAGAACGACGATGTTTTGGGCCGCTGATAGGCGTACTCTATCCCACTCCGATTCTTTGGTGGGATTGCCCCGGACGAAGGTGACGGCCTCGGGTAGATCGAGGGGCTCATCGACGTTGGCAAAGATGATGATCTCCTCCTCGGGGGCCAGGTGTTTGAGCTCTTCGGCCACCATGGGACCTCGGCTGTTCCAGCCGCAGATAATAATGTGATTTACAGTAGAGCTCATTCGAACTCGCTCCTCTCGGACGTCTAACAGATAACCAACCATGGTTTGGGACATAACACCGGCGAAGACCGCCATCAAAATGACCCCGCTCAGCATAAGGGCGATAGCCACCACCTTCCCCAAAATGGTGGTGGGCACGGTGTCGCCATAGCCTACCGTGGTCAGGGTG
>CAZVVF010000346.1:0-5227 GCA_964630575.1 uncultured Burkholderiales bacterium
GGGACAGATCCAGATGGCGGTCCGAGAGTATCGCCGCTGTATCAACACTCTTCAAGATTCGGGCCAACCCGAGCGCGCCTTGGAGCCCCTCCGAAGGCTTAGCATCCTGCAGCCCGATGATATCGATCTGCTCCTGGAATTAGGGGTAACCTGTTTGGAACTTGAGCGAACCGATGAGGCCGCCGACCTGTTTCGATCCGTCTTGAAGTTGGATCTGGAAAACCAGGAAGCGTTGTTGAATCTCTCCACGGCGTGTCGGCGAAAGGGACGATTCCGAAATGGTTTGTTGGCTCTCAACAAGGTCCTACAACTCAACCCATCCTCGGCTGAGGCGCACAGGCGTATGGGCGAGTTGCTGGCAGCATCGGGAGAGCGGGTTCAAGCCAAGGAGAGTTTTCTCTGTGCGGCTCAGATCTTTGTTGAGAATGGTGAGAGGGAGTTGGCAGGGGTCGCTTATCAAGGAATTCTCTCCTTTGACCCTGAGGATTTCCAGGCTTTGAATGGGCTGATCGGTTTGGGGATTGAGCCTGACCTCTCCCAGGAGCCTCCGACGGCCACACCGCTTGCAGCCTCGCCTTCGACCGATGAGGATTCGCCCGCGGACAATGCCGAGGACTCCTTGGATTTGGTGGCCTCATGCAAGGAAAAGTTCCGCCGTCCGAGGCTTGTCAAAAAAGATGGACTCAGCGCTCAAAGGGTCACCTGCAAGCCCGCCTTTAAGAGACCGCTGCTTCGCTCGCGCCAGGGAGCGAAGCTCCGAGACGGACTGGTCTTGAAAACTCGTGATGGAGAGGAAGGGCCCTTCAAGAAGCCCTACAGACCTCTCGCGGAAGTCGCTGAGGTCGCAGAGGTCGCTGAGGTCGCTGAGCCCGACCCTGCTGGCGAGATGGAGGAGACGCCGAATCAGGGATTCGTGGAACCTGAACTCTCGTTAGAGTCTGAAGGGGCGCGAGACAATCGGGTCCACTCTTCTGTAGAGGGACCCAGGGCAGAGGCTATCCCCATGGAGGAGCCTCCCATCGAAGCTGTCCCGTCGGTGCTGGACTCCGAGCGTCTGGATGTTCTCTTTCTCTTCAATGAAGAGCCCGATGTTGGCGGCGGAGCGTTTGACGAGGAGGGGGATTTCTGGAGTTTTAGCGACAACCTGGAAGCGCTTTTCCCTGAGATTGAGGAGCCGCTCATCTCCGCCGCTGAGCTCGGAGTCCTGGAGGTGGAAGAGGGGACCGCGAGCCCAGAGTCGGTGGCTCCCTGGCAAGAAGGAGCAATGGGCTGGCTGGAGTTGGATGTTCCGACACCTCCCGAACCGGAACCCTCGGCTGTCCCAGAAGTCCATCACGAATGCTCCTCGGATCTCTTTGCTCTGTTAGCCACCACACTGCCTCAGAGCGAGGAGGTTGAAACCCTTGAGGAGCCCGGATCGGAGGCGGCTCTTGAGAGAGTCGAGGTGACTCCCGAGCCAGCTGATCTCGGAGTTGATGATGATTGTGAGGATGAGGTGATCGAGACTGATCGCGAGTCCTTGGAGTCGCTCGATGCGGGGACGGTGATCGACCACTATCGCTCGGCTCTGGTCCGAACTCCTACGGATGAGGAAAAGGGTCTCGCCATGGGAGACATGTGCTTACGGTACGGACTTTTGAGAGAGGCCTTGGTTCAGTTTCAGTCTCTGCAGACGATCAATCCCGGCAGCGTTGATATCCTCCAGCGCGTGATCAAAACGGCGCTTTGGCTGGATGATTTTGACACCGCAACGGAAGGGCTTCGGAAAGCTGCTCAACTGCAGTTTGACCGAGGAGATCTCCAAGGGTGTCAGGAGCGATTGGGTGATCTCCTCTCCCTTGTGCCGGACCACAAAGAGGCTCGACAACTGATGGTTGAGGTCTTTTTGGCCAGTGGACAAGACAAGCTCGCAGCTTGGCACCTCAGTCAGATGGTCGACCGATGGGTGGAAGAGGGAGAGTATCAACACGCCGTGGCTTCTCTGGAGCGATTGGCTGAGATCTCGCCCAGCGAGGCGGTCCAGGAACGGCTCGCCAGCCTCTACAGCCAACAGGGAAAAGACCACCAAGCTTCAGAGTTGTACCGTTCGCTTCGAGCTCAACACGAGGCGGCTGGGAGCTGGGCCAAGGCCTTGTCGGTTGCGGAGTTGATCGTCGCTTCCTGCTGCAGGACTCCGCAAGACCGCGAAGCTCTCATCTCGCTTCACGAACGTCAGGGGTCGGCCAGTGAGAGTGAGACCTTGATGCATATGCGAAGGCTCGCCGAGGAGTATCGTGAGGTGGGCGAATGGGATCGTTCCATTGAGTTGATGCAAACTGTTCTCCGTCGAGACCCGGACGGGGTCGATACTGAAAGGATGTTGGTGCAACTCTATCTTCAAACCGACAACATCGCCTCGGCTGAGAATCATGCCGAGAGTTTGGCTGAGCGTTTTCTCAAGGAGAAGGCCTATACCAAGGCCATCGAACTCTTCGAGTTTTGGGTCCGTGTCTCACCCCAGAGCGCTCGGGCCAGAGAGCGTTTGGCTCAGTTCTATCAACTTGGAGGCGATCTCGAGGGGGCGAAGCTCGAGTGGCTCTTGGTCACTGAGATCCATGAGGGGCAAGGTGACTTTGAGAGGGCGGTCCGCTCTTTGGAGAGGGCCTTGGAGTTGGCCCCGGATGAGATGGAATGGAGGCTGCGACTCTCCCGCATCCGCAGCACCCGGTTGGGGGAGAGCGAGTTGGCGCTGCGAGAGCTTCGCGCTCTCTTCAAGGCTCGCCCGGACTGGCAGGATTCGACTCGCGCCTATCTAGAGCTACTGGAGGAACTCGGTCGTATGGTGGAACTGGGAGAGGCGTTGGCTGTTCTGCAGGCCCTGGACGCGGAAGACCCTCTCGCGGCTTCGGTTTTACAGGCCATGAGAGAGCGGATGGAGTCTCGCCCTCTGGACCTGACAGTGAGGTTCGGCTGGGGGGAACTCTGCTACGGCTTGGGAGCTTTGGATCTGGCCATTGAGCAGTTTCAGAAACTGCGGAGGCACAGCCAACACAGGCTCGATTCCTACCGTCTTCTCGGTCTTTGCTTTGCCAGGAAGAAGGGCTTCAATATGTTGGAGTTGGCTCTGAGCCAGTTCCGCAAAGGCCTGGCTCTAGAAGACCAGTGTCCTCGGGATACGGTGCGACTCCGCTATGACCTAGCTGGCGTTTTGGCTGAGTTCGGGCGAACCTCAGAAGCCTTGCAAGAGTATCGTATCTGTCAAGAGCTTGAGCCACAGATGTTCGATGTGGCTCAGAGGATCGCCTCACTCGAGAGCCGGTGAACTACCAAGTCCCCGTGCTTGCCATAGAAGACCAGGGTTCGGCCGGCTCAAGAGGTTCTCCGGCTTGAAGCAGTTCTACGGAAATCCCGTCGGGGGAGCGTACAAAGGCCATGTAGCCATCTCGAGGGGGGCGGCAGATGGTGACGCCTCCGTCCTGTAGTCTTTGACAGGTCTGGTAGATGTTGTCCACGCGAAAGGCGAGGTGACCGAAGTTTCGACCGCCTTGGTATTCTTCGGGGTCCCAATTGTAGGTGAGTTCCAAGAGCGGAGATTGGCTCTGTTCGGCTTTGTCACAGTCGCCATCGGCGGCCAAAAAAATCAGAGTGAATCGGCCCTTTTCGCTCTCCTTGCGACGGACTTCTTTCATCTGTAGCAAGTTGCAGTAGAAGTTGAGGGACTCCTCGATGTTCGAGATCCTGACCATGGTGTGCAGATATTCCATGCTACTGCTCTTTGCGCTAGGCGAGAGGCCTCCTCCGCTCGGCTGGTCTCGATATCCCTCTGAACCCTGGAGGCCTTCCAATATCGGGCAGTGTGGGCGCTCGTCTCCGTGGCAGTTCGCGGCGAGATGCTCCAAGGTGGACATCATTTGCTGGAGTTTGTCGATCTTGGTTTTGAGTTCGAGGATGTGGGTTGTGGCCATGGATTTGACCTCGGAGCTGGCTCGTTCGCGATCGTGCCACAAGGCCAGCAGTCCCTCGATCTGCTTTACCGTAAAGCCCAGGTCTCGGGCTCGTCTGATGAAACCGAGGCTGTGCAGGTCTTCTCCGTCGTAGACCCGGTATCCAGAATCGCTTCGGCGAGCCTCAGGGATGAGTCCAATGCGTTCGTAATAGCGGATCATTTTGGCCGAAATTCCAGACTTTTTGGCGGCTTCGCTGATGTTCATGTCAAGGCTCCTTGGAAACGGGTTGGATGTGTCGCAGCCGCAAGGCGTTTCCCACGACGAAGAGACTGGAAAAGGCCATCGCTCCAGCGGCTAGAGCAGGTGAGAGTCTCACACCGAAGTGGGGGTAGAGGGCACCGGCAGCCACCGGGATCAAGATGATGTTGTAGGCGAAGGCCCAGAATAGGTTCTGCTGAATGTTGGCAAGAGTGCGTTGACTGACCTCCACGGCGTTGGTCACTCCTTGAAGCTCTCGCGACATCAGAACGACATCGGCTGACTCGATGGCGATGTCGGTTCCTGTACCGATGGCGATTCCCACATCGGCAGCGGCCAAGGCTGGCGCATCGTTGATGCCATCTCCAACAAAGGCGACCGTGCCGTATCGCTTCTGCAGTTCTTGAATGGCTTGGACCTTACCCTCGGGCATCATGTCTGCCCTGACCTCCTCGATGCTGAGTTCCTGAGCCAAAGCCTGAGCGGTGGCTGCGTTGTCACCGGTGATCATGACCTGCTTGAGCCCTCTGCGTTTTAGGGACCGAAGGGCTGCTTGGGTTCCGGGTTTGACGGGGTCGGACACGGCCAAGACGGCAGCGAGTTGACCGGAAATGGCCACGTACAAGGGGCTTTTGCCCGCTTTGGTCAGGCGGGCGACCTCCGCTGAGAATCCGTCGAGATCGTAACCCATCGAGCGCATGAACCGGTCTGCACCCACGGCCACCTCACACTCCTTGACCCGGGCTTTGACCCCTAGGCCGGGGAGACTCTCGAAGCTCTCGACCTCACTCAAGGTCAGGCCTTCCTCGCGGGCTTTCTGGACGATGGCCTTGGCGATGGGGTGCTCCGAGAGTTCTTCTACCGAGGCCACCAGAGCCAAGACCTCTGGGCGCGGAAAGTCGCCGGTGACCTGGAGGTCGGTGAGTTCGGGGTGGCCCAACGTCAAGGTTCCTGTTTTGTCAAAACAGATGACCTTGGCATCGCGCAGTGTTTGGAGGGCTTCCCCGCGACGAAACACAACGCCGAGTTCGGCAGCTCGTCCT
>CAZVVF010000347.1:0-5224 GCA_964630575.1 uncultured Burkholderiales bacterium
AGCAGACCAGCTTTGGGGTACAAGCTCACTACAAGGCCTCCTTGAGCACCCCTGGTGACCTGCCTTCGACCACCCCCGTGGCCAACAGCGTTCTGACCGAGTTCCGTTACAATTTCTTGAAATTGCCAGAAACCCCCATGACGCCGCGCTTGGCCGATGACCGCATCGGCCACTTTGTGACCACCCGCAAGGACTACACAGGGGATGTCGGTGACGGAAGGGTTCGATACGTCAATCGTTGGCGTCTAGAAAAGAAAGACCCGGACGCGGCCATGTCGGAGCCGGTCAAGCCGATCACCTACTGGATCGGTAAGGGGGTCCCCGAGAAGTACCGAGATTCTGTGCGCGATGGTGTCTTGGAGTGGAACAAGGCGTTCGAAAAGATCGGCTTCAAGAATGCCATCCAGGTTCGTCAGCAGAAGGCGTCGGATGACTTCGACACGCTCGATGCCGGCCACGCCTCGGTTCGTTGGTACACCGCAGCGGATGTGGGATCGGCGGTTGGTCCGAGCCACGTGGACCCGCGCAGCGGAGAGATCCTCGACGCGGATATTCGAATGGCCGATGTGTTCGGCCGTTCGGCTCAAAAATTCTTGCTCGACAATCCCCCGGAAGCCGCAGCCCATGACCACGGTCACATCCATGGCGACCACGAGTGTCAGTATCAAGCCCATGCGAGTATCGAGCAGCAGTTCGCCAATGATATTCTGCAGGCTCGCGGAGACAGCGAGGCCTCCCAGAAGTTGGCCAATGCTTACATCAAAGACGTCGTGATGCACGAGGTCGGCCATACTCTCGGTCTGCGGCACAACTTTAAGGGTTCGACGGTGTTCACTCCCGAGCAGCTGCAAGATGCTGAGTTCACCAAAGAGAACGGTCTCGGCTCTACAGTGATGGACTACCACCCCTTCAACCTGGCGGCTCCCGGTGAGAAGCAAGGTGAGTACGTGATGTCGACATTGGGAGCTTACGATTACCTGGCGATCAAGTACGCCTATCAGCCTCTCGACCCCAGCGTGGAGAAGGACACCTTGTCCGAGATCGCGCGTCAGACCACAGTCGATCCGAAGCTGATGTTCGAAACCGATGAGGCGGCCGACGCGTTCGACCCGGAAGTGAGTCGTTTCGACCTGGGCAGCGACCCTCTGGGATTTGCCGAAAAGCAGGTTAAGTTGGGCCACGAACTCTGGCAGCGGGCTCAGACCCAAGAACTGCCTGAAGGGACGCCGTACCAAGAGTTGACCCGCGCCTTCGCCTCCGGTCTCTCCAAGGTGTCGGGAGCCGTTCGTCTCATGAACCGCTATGTCGGGGGTGTGACGCTCAGGCGCGATCACGCCGGTACCGGTCACGCCACTCATGAGGTGATACCAGCGGAGAAGCAAAGAGCGGCCGTCGAGATGATCACCGATACCATGTTCAAGCCCGATAGCTTTCAATTCAAGCCAGAGTTCGTCTCTCGCTTGGCCAAGGATCGCTTTGATACTTGGGGCGACCAGAATGTCGATGTGGGTGAGAAGGTCCTGAACGTTCAGGCTAGGGCCCTGCGCGCTCTGCTCGATGACGACATCGCTGAGCGCTTGATCCACAACCCCGAGAAGGTCGCCGAGGGTACACCTGTCTACCGATTGTCAGAACTGTATCAGACCGTTCAGTCCACGATCTGGTCAGAGCTCCCTGAAAAAGCGGAAATGTCTCAGGGACGTCGCGACCTGCAGCGCGAGTACATCAAGACGGTGCTTCCCATCCTGAGTCCAGAGAGCAAGTCGCCCGGTGAGGCGCGCAGTATGATGAGGTATCTGACGAATCAGCTCAAGGGTCAGATCGATGCCGCTCTGAAGGATGAGATGAGTCTGGAGCGTCGGGCTCACTTGGAAGATTGCAGTCAGACTTTGGGTCGCGCCTTGAATCCAGAATAGCTTGTGGTCCGAAGGTTCGTGACCCGATGCCCATGAGAGGCTTCTGTCTTTTCCTGATTCTGCTGTTGACCGCAGTGGTTCAGGCCCAGCCGACTCTGTCGGTGAGTGGAAACGCTCACCAAGGGTCGGCTGTGTTTGTGCGGCTCTCGGGTCTGGAGGGCAGCGACCCGCCGAGTGTGCTGTGGGAAGACGCGACCTATGTCATGGTTCGAGGCTCCAACAACGACTGGGAGTCGGTGCTTGCTGTGTCCATCGATGGACACGGCAGCAAGGCTCTGGTGGTTTCAGCAGGCGAGGAGCAGTGGACCCGAACGCTCGAGGTCAAAAACAAGCACTACGGGCATCAATCGATATCCCTCAACCCGGCAACTCTGGCCTCCTACGACGACCCTCAGAACAAAGCCGATGATGAGGCGATTTTAGAAGAGCTGGAGAAAGACCGGACCCCTCGTCTCTTCCGGTCGAACTTCCGGTATCCGGTCAAGGCTCCCCAGACCACCGGGTTTGGCTTGCAAAGAACCTACAACGGTTGGCGAAAGGGCTGGCACAAGGGATTGGACCTGGCTGGCTGGGAAGGCGAAGCCGTCCGAAGTCCGTCGAAAGCGGTTGTGATTCACACGGCCAGAGGCGTGGTCAATGGCAACACCGTGGTCTTGAGTCACGGCGCCGGTGTCGGGAGCGTCTATCTGCACCTGAACTCCATCCAGGTGACCGAGGGGCAGAGCCTTAGCGAAGGACAGGTCATCGGAACCGTCGGCGGCAGCGGAGGTTTCTCCCCTCACCTGCACTGGGAGACCCGAGTTCACGGAGTCCCCGTCGATCCGAAGCTCTTCTTCCAGCTCCCCAAAAGTTGGCGAGAGTAAGTCCAAGCTTCAGCCGATTCTCCAGTGTTGGACCAGTCTAGCTTCGAGCTTCTTCTCGGTTCATAGGCAGAGTTCTGAGGTAGAAGATCAAGGACTCGACCTCTTCGGGTTGGAGCTGCCGATTCCACCACTCCGACTGCCCGGGCTTGAGCCCTGAGTGGTGAGGCTTTTGTTGGATCAAGGTGGTGATATCAGCGTCGCTTCGCTCCCGAAAGAATCCCGCGGCAGCAAGACTGGGTGGCTCCACGCCCAACACGGCGCCTTCGCCGGTGGTCAAGCCTTCAATAAAGGGTCCGTCGCCTTCTCCTTGAGGACCGTGGCAGGCAGCGCACTGAATGCTGTAGAGCACGCGACCGAGTTCCAACTGTTTGCCGATGTTGGCAAAGGAGGGTTGCTCCGGTTGTCCGCCCTCTTGCAACTCCCTAATGTAGGCGACCAAGTCTCCCACCTGATCGGGTTTCAGGGTCGCTCCCCAGGCGGGCATGTAGGCTGTTCGGTGGACGGCTTTGCCGCCGCCGGTGATGGCGGCTGTGAGCTCAGCGTCGGACCGCTTGGCAAGATAGCCTTGGGCGCTGAGGTCGGTTGGTCTCACCCCGAAATCCCGCAGCAGCGGTGCGGCCATAGGACCATCACCCTTACCGTTGAGACCGTGGCAACCCACACAGTAGGCCTCGAAGACCATCAGACCTCGATCCGAGCTGGGAAACTCCGAGGTTCCCGGTGCAGAACTTGCCACGAGAGGGACCTGTCCAGCTAATAAAACGGTCAACGCCATAAGAAACAAAAGCCTTGGTTTTCGCAATTTTGGTCCACTCCTCGATTTTTTTTAACAGTCACTACAGTGTAGCTTCGATTCGACAAGAAAGAAATGATCCGTGTCAGGTTGGGCAGGTTCTACTCGGGTGCGCGGGCTTTCACTGAGAAGAGATGAGGCAGAACCACCGGAGCCTCGAAGCGGTATTGTCCCGGGGCGACCTGCGACATGTTGGAAAAACAGTCATAGGGCGAGTAGTCGAACTCACGGAATTCTTCGATAGTCAGGCCCTGCTTGAGAAGATTGTTGATCACAGACTCCAGGGGATGGCTCCAGGTATGCTCGGTTCTGGATGCCGGGTCGGATTTCTCGGCATAGGTGCCAACGGTCTCTTCGCTGTAACCTCGGTGGAAATACTGGTAGCCGAGGGCCTTGCTTTCAAAGTCGAACAGCATCAGCGTCGGGTGAAACTCGACCAGGTAGACAAAGCCTCCAGGAGCCAGGGCGTTGGCGACAACTCGAGACCACTGTTCGAGATCGGGCAACCAACCCAGCACTCCATAGGAGGTGAAGACGATGTCGAATTTCTCCTTGAGATCGAGCGCCAAAACGTTGGACTCCAAGAAGCGCGCCTCAAGGCCCAACTCCTGGGCCAACCCGCGAGCCACCTCTAGGGCTCTGGGCGAAAAGTCGACACCGGTCACAGAGGCTCCACGCCGGGCCCAGGAAAGAGTGTCCTGGCCGAAATGGCATTGGAGATGGAGAAGACTCTTACCGGTCACATCTCCGACGCTCTCGACCTCGATGGAGTTCAGAGAGCAACGCCCTTTGCGGAATTCGTCGAGCGCATAAAAATCGGAGTTGAGGTGCACATCGACACGCCTATCCCAGCCGGAGCGGTTCTCCAGAGTTTTTCTATCCATGATCTGAGATTGATGGCCCTGGACCATTCTCCTTTGGGCTGGGAGGCTCGGTGTTTTCTCTGGCCGCTTGTGAGCGCCAGCAAGCAAAGGGACGCTTCGAGGAGACCCGAAGCGAGTGGGGTGCTCCTTTGCTCTTGCCTCATAGCGATGATCGTCTTGGCCTTGATGGGATGGGTGCGAGGCGCCTTGCGCTTGGCCGGCGCCTTTTTGGCGCTGTTGCTCTCAGGAATTCTGGCCGGGCCTTTGAACTTTTTGACTCAGCCGCTCGTTCGAGGCTTCGGGGTTCCCGAACTCCTGGTCCCGATCGTCTCAACCTTCGCAACTGGGTTTGTCCTGTTTCTCGTTTTTCTGGTCGGGCTCTCGATGCTGGTCAAGAAGCACTGGGGCGATGAGTTACCCCAGTGGGACAAGCCAGTCGGCTCCGTTCTGGGTGCTGTTTGGGGGCTCTGCCTTGTGCTCTTGCTCTTCACCGGTCTCAACACAACAGCCAGAGCGGACCGCGCCATGCGTGAGGCGGCCGCCGAGACAGCCTTGCGGGTTCAGGCTCGCAGCAGGATCGAGGGCAAGGTTGAAGTGGAACTCGAGCCCCTCTCCTATCAACTCGCCCCCGAGGAGTACCAGCGCCAAAAAACCGTTTTGGTGACTCAAAAAATGCGAGAGTATCGACCCAGTCCAGAGCAGATTCGAGAGGTCACCGAGCCGGGTCCCTTGGACCCGTTCTTGGAGGACCTCCGGTCTTCGCCCTTCGGGGGAGCCGTCGAGAGCTTC
>CAZVVF010000348.1:0-5220 GCA_964630575.1 uncultured Burkholderiales bacterium
AACAGGAATTCGCCCCCGCCTACGCTCTCACGGACCTCTTTTCCGATGGAACCTTCGAAAACCGCCTCGTTTTCTACAACAGCTGATCAACTCCCCGCCCTGAGCCACCCCAACGAGCCTTCATTGACTCTTTCTTAGTAACATCGTACTATTAAAGTCCGGTCGAGGCACCAATCTTTACCGAATCGTGAAAGATAAAGGTGTAAAATGGGCTTCTTCAAGTTTTTGGACCGGAACCACTTCTCGTGCACCAACTGTGGCAAATGCTGCCAGAGTGGATGGAACGTCGCCATTCGACCTAGCGATGTCGTCAAGATCGAGGCCAGCGTTGCCTTCAAAACGCGTCACAAGGCTGGCTTCACCCCCATTGTCCTCGATGAGGGGCAACATCTCGCCGGGAAAAACTCCAACGGCGGATGCACCTTTTTTACCCACAACGGATGCGAGATCCACCGTGAGCTAGGCTCCTCGAGCAAACCAGGCATCTGTCAGGTCTATCCCTTCCAGATGGCTGTCACACCGGACGGAATCTACGTATCCCTGGCCTTCTCGTGCCCGGCTGCTGTGGCTGGGTTCGGCCTTGCTAGCGAGAGCTACGAACAGGAATTGACGACTCTTTTTCGCGAACCGCTCGCCGAGGCGACATACGAATATCTGCGCACAGCAGACACGCCCATCGAGTGGATGGACTATTGTCAACTCGAAAAACAGATGCTGGCCGAGCTCTCGCTGACGCTCGACGATCCTGTGAGCACGCTCCTTCAGTGGGCCTGCAGAGTGATCCATCCGCAGGCTACCAGCGAGGAACTGGATTCTCTCTACGATCTCGCCTTCAACCTACTCCCTCTGTTTGCCACCTCGAGTCTATCGGCCATCGAGAATAGAGAGAGCAACGAGGCCCGGCAAGAGTTCCAGGAACGCCTGATCCAGGCAGAGGGTGTGAGATCCGAGCATCTGGGATGCGAACTTCCAGCCTTCACGCTCTGTCGACCGCAGGACACGATCACCCGTGAGGCGGTCTCGCGATATATCCGGCAGAGCCTCGAGGGCAAACGCCTGCTCTCTGGACCGACTCTCGCCACTCGACTCCTCTTGCTAGGCTGCGGAGTTGCCCTGGTCCTCTACCTGAACCAGGCCCTGACAAAGCAGATCGACGACGGTCGATTTTCCTTTGCCGCCTTGGAGAAGGCCTTTGAGGTTGTAGAGTTTGAGATGATCACGCACGGCGACTGCATGGACGATCTCTATCGGGAGTATGAATCGGTCCTGGTCAAGAGCGCCCGAGCGCTCTAGAGAGTCGCTCTAACCTCGAATATCCCACTTTTCTCGGATGCGCTCCTTGTGGTTGGTGCGGAAGTCCTTGCGAACTTCTTTCATCTTTCCGATATACTCCTCGCGAGTAATCTCACCATCGATATAAGCTCGATAATCTTTCTGAGCCCATGCCTCAGCTTCTTTCCCGGTGAGTTTGTGAACCATCTTTTCGTACTTGGGCCAGAACTCGATGGCATCGAGAGGCTTGTTCATGATACCGCTGACAATGCAGTAATCACTGTTCCAAGGCATACCGTGGTGCTTGCCGTGTTCGCGTTTACCAATGGCCAATCCAGCCTTCTGCAGGGCCTTGCCAACGGCTGGGACCTTGCGGTCTGGCATGTGGGACCAGTTGTGAAAGTTTCCGTAGTGTGTGGTTCCAGCGACCAGACCGATCATCGCCGACATGGCCGGAGCCGGTGCTCCGAGTGCGGTTCCCGCGACGAGAGGTGCCCAAGCCACGAGGCTCAGGGGATGAGCCCAGTAAGCCGGTCCGTAGTTGCCGAGCTTGCCAGGGAAAAAGTGATGACGTTGCGACTGTTTGGCAAACTTCCTGACCGCGGGATTCTTGGAATTCGGGTCAGCGTACTGGTCGGCCCAGTGATGCATCATTCCGGAGGCTACGTCAGCGGCCAGATAGCCTGCGCCCAAGGCCGCGCCGTTCATGGCCACCTTGCCCGCAATAGCGAGAGGGCTACCGCCAGCGGCGATATCGGTCGCCACGTCCACAGCCGACCAAGCCAGAGCGCCCAAAACAGCACCATAGGTCAGCTTGTGGTATGGAGAACTCTTGATCTTCTCGCCTTCGGGAACATTGCGATCCACGTGAAAAAACCAACTCTTGAGTTTTTCACCAACGGAGGGCTCTTGGGCCTCCCCTATTTGAGCAGTGTCCAATCCCTGATCAGAAACAGCCGCCTTAGCCTGCTCTTGCGGCGCTACAGCGGTGGGCTGCTTTCTCAACTGAAGTGCGTTTGGACGAGTACTTTGAATCTGCATAATGCTCTCCCTCACCGCCAACTTACAAGAGAGCCGTGAAAAGCCGCTGAAAAATTCCCTGCAAGGTCATCCCTATCCATCGGCAGAAGGCGTCCCTTCAGAATGCAAGTGCCAAAGACCCCGGACTTCTCCATCATCATCCCCACCCACAACCGGCCCGTGGCACTGCGCCGATGCCTTGAGTGTGTTTTTGCCCAGGACTACGACCGCGACGGTTTTGAGGTTCTGGTCGTGGATGACGGCTCAGACCTCTCCTACTCCGAGCTTCAACTCCAGTATCCTGAGGTTCGCTGGCTTCGGACCGTAAACGAGGGCCCGGCCTTGGCGCGAAACACCGCAGCCAAACTAGCCCGCGGGCGCTATCTGGCCTTTGTGGATGATGACTGCTACGCGACTCGCCACTGGCTCCGGGAGCTTTCCAGCGCTCTTGGTGGAAAGGGAAAGATCGTGGTCGGCGGCGCGACACCGGCAGCCCCCGGGGCAAATATCTACGATAGAGTGTCCCAATTCATTACGCTCATCGTCTACCTACACTACAACGCCGACGCCCAAAAGAGTCAATTCTTCGCCAGCAACAACCTCGCCATAAGCACCGCACTCTTTGAGGATATCGGTGGATTTGACGGCGAACACACACGACACGCGGCCGAAGACCGAACGCTGTGCAACACAGTACTCAGTCTCAACTATCCCCTCGTTTGGCAGAGAGACGCGGTCGTGTTCCATCACCCCTACCTGAACTTTAGGAAGTTCTGTCATATGTACTTTCGCTACGGGAGAGGGGCCTTCACGTACCAATCCTCCCGCAAAATCGGGGGAATGCTCTCCGAGGTGAACTTCCATCTCCAACTACCGTCGCTCATCCGACAAGGGTTCTCGCAAACGCCAGCCCTCCCCCTTATTCCGACCCTGCTCTTACTCGGAGCCTGGCAAGTCAGCAACACCCTGGGCTTCTTTTGGCAATCCACCCAGGGCACGAGGTACTGAGAGTCCCTCTCAGGGCTTCAGCTGGCCGCGGGCCACAGCTTCATCGATCTTCTCTAGCATGAACTCCCACAAAGCCTCGGAGCCCTCCCCAATGGGAGCACAGCGCTGAACAACCTGGTCTCTCGTAACCCCGTGCTTTTGCCACTGCAGGCCTCCGGTCAAACAGTTGTGGAGCAAGGGCTGCACCCGGTCAACGGTATTGGCGAACTGAGACTCCGCCGTCTTTCGCTCCTCAAATTCATCCCACAGCGCCCGTAGTTCCTCGGCCTGGTCCCCGGGCAAGAGGTTGAAGATCCGGTCCGCTGCGGCCTGCTCCCGAGCGGCCTTGTCCTGGTGCCCCAACTCATCGTAGGCGTAAGTGTCACCAGCATCGATCTCCACGATATCGTGGACCAAGACGAGCTTCATCACCTTCAGCGGATCGATAGGCCGATCGGAGTACTCCGCCAACACCATCACCATCATAGCGAGATGCCAGGAGTGCTCGGCGTCATTCTCACAACGAGACTTGTCCAAGAGGAGTGTCTGGCGCTGGATTGTTTTGAGCTTATCGATCTCGCTCAGGAACGAGACTTGAGAATGGAGACGTTGGAGATTGGTCACCTCTAGCCGACCTTGATAATACCGGCCGCTCCTTGACCACCACCGATGCACATGGTCACCAAACCATATCCACCGCCACGGCGCCGGAGTTCGTGTACGGCCGTTGCCGTGAGCTTGGCCCCTGTGCATCCCAGAGGATGACCCAGAGCGATAGCTCCACCGTTAACATTGAGTCGATCGGTGGGCAATCCCATCTCCTTGATCACAGCCAGCGATTGGGCAGCAAAGGCTTCGTTGAGCTCAATCAGGTCGATCGCTGACATCTCGAGACCCGCCAATTTGAGCGCCTTCGGCACCGCCTCAACCGGCCCGATACCCATGTACTCTGGAGCCACTCCGGATACAGCAAAGGAAATAAACTCCGCCAGCGGAGCCAGACCCAGTGCCTCGGCCTTGGCTTTGCTCATCACCATCACCGCTGATGCCCCGTCGGACATGGGCGAGGAGTTGGCCGGGGTCACGCTACCCTTGACGTGAAAGCAAGGACGCAGCTTGGCCAGAGTCTCGAGGGTCGATTCCGCCCTGATCAGCTCATCCTTGTCGAAGATGATCTCAGAGGATTCGATGCTCGCACCCTTGCGCTTGTCGACCCGGACCGGTACCTTCACGATCTCATCATCGAAGCGCCCCTCGGTTTGGGCTGCATGAGCCTTGCGATGAGACTCTACAGCGAATTCATCCTGCTCTTCCCGAGAGATTTTGTACTTGCGAGCCAAATTCTCGGCGGTCAGTCCCATTCCAACATAAGCACCCGGCAGAGTCTTCTGCAATTGCAGGTTCATAGATGGCTTGTTGCCCGTCATAGGCACCATGCTCATCGACTCCACGCCGCCAGCGATGATGCATTCCGCCATTCCACTGGCGATAGCCTGAGAGGCCAAAGCCACGGCCTGAAGCCCAGAAGAACAGAAGCGATTCACCGTCATTCCAGGTACACTGTCCGGGAAGCCAGCCAGCAACAGGGCCAAGCGGGCCACGTTGAAGCCCTGCTCGGCCTCGGGCATCGCACAGCCCAGAATCACGTCCTCCACCTCGGTTGCAGCCACTCCGGTGCGAGCGAGTGTTTCCTTCAACACCAATGCGGCCAAATCGTCGGGACGAGTGTGGCGAAGGGTGCCTTTGCGACCGCGACCAACAGGGGTGCGCAAGGCGCTCACGATTACGGGGATTCTACTCTTATCCATATTTAGTTCCTCAATGTCTTTCCGGTCTTTAAGGTGTGGGCCAATCTCGCTTGGGTCTTCTCGTTGCCTGAGAGCTGGAGGAACGCTTCTTCCTCCAGTTCAAAAAGGAGCTTCTCGCTGACCACGTCACTGC
>CAZVVF010000349.1:0-5203 GCA_964630575.1 uncultured Burkholderiales bacterium
TCCATCTCTCCGAAGCGCTGACCACCGAACTGCGCCTTACCACCCAGCGGCTGCTGAGTAATAAGCGAGTAAGGCCCGGTTGAGCGTGCGTGAATCTTGTCGTCGACCAAGTGAGCGAGCTTCAGAACATACATCTGACCCACGGTCACACGACGATCGTAAGCTTCACCCGTGCGCCCATCGAACAAGACGGTCTTGTAGTCGGACGGAATGGTGCGGTAACGAGTCACGAAGTCAGCCAACTTAGCGACCTGCTCTTTGGTCGGCGGCTGAGGCTTCGCATACAAGATTCGACCGAGTCTCTCTTCGAGAGTCCGCTCAGCGATCAGCTCCTCTAGGACCTCATCGTCAGGGATCAAGCTCTCATCATCGAGTTCGCTCTTGAGGAAAGCCTTGATTCGCGAAACCAGTTCGCTGTCAGGACCACTCGAAATGATATCCTCAACTTCGCTCTCGGTAATGACGACATCCTCAAAGGCGTTGAAGAAGAACAACATGCGCTCAGCCCGAGTATCGTCAGACATCACGTAGTCCATCTCTTCAGTCGTCAGATCGACCCCCATCATCCCCAACGAGTAGCGAGTTCGAGCCAACTTCATAAGCTCGTCGATCTCCGACTCCTTGGCGGAGTCAAAGACTGGGACCTCGACCCTCATACGCTTGCCGTCAGGCCCGATCAACATACTGGCGGCCATCCCTAGATGGGTCTCCAATATCTGACCGATATTCATCCGCGACGGTACGCCGAGCGGATTCAAGACGATCTGAACCGGAGTTCCATCCGGCATGTAGGGCATATCCTCAATCGGCAAGACCTTCGAGATAACACCCTTGTTACCGTGACGACCAGCCATCTTGTCACCCTGCATAATCTTACGACGCTGAGCCACGTAGACACGAACGAGCTGATTCACACCAGGACTCAACTCTTCCGTATCATCACGGGTAAAGACCTTAACATCGATGACTTTACCCTTGCCTCCGTGAGGCACCTTGAGAGAGGTATCGCGAACATCGCGAGCCTTCTCACCAAAGATAGCTCGGAGCAAACGCTCCTCGGCGGTCAACTCGGTTTCCCCCTTGGGGGTCACCTTACCGACCAGGATGTCATCGGTCTGCACTTCAGCACCGATACGAATAATACCGCGCTCATCGAGGTCCTTGAGAGCTTCCTCCCCTACGTTGGGGATGTCTCGAGTAATCTCCTCAGCGCCAAGCTTCGTGTCGCGCGCTTCGCACTCGTACTCTTCGATGTGAATAGAAGTGAACACATCATCGCGCACGAGCTCTTCGGAAATTAGGATAGCATCCTCGTAGTTGTAACCATCCCAAGGCATAAACGTCACCAGGATGTTTTTACCCAGAGCGAGCTCGCCCTTGACCGAGGACGCACCATCAGCCAAAACCATACCCTCTTCAACACGCTGATCGGGATAAACCGTCGGGCGCTGATTGATACAAGTTCCGGCGTTCGAGCGAAGGAATTTCTGCAAGTGGTAGGTCGTTACAGACCCGTCGTCACAGGCGATCTTGATCTCATCGGCCGACACGTCCATCACGGTCCCATTGACCTTCGAGACGAGCAGAGCCCCCGAGTCTTTAGCCGCACGATACTCAACACCCGTACCCACAAACGGAGCCTCTGGCTCAATCAAGGGAACGGCTTGACGCTGCATGTTTGCACCCATCAAAGCCCGGTTAGCATCATCGTGCTCCAAGAAAGGTATCAGCGCCGTGGCGATCGAGACGATCTGCCTTGGCGAAATATCCATGTAGTCAACCTGCGCCGCGTCGACGATCTGGGTCTCGTGCTTCGCCCGCACAACAACCCGAGTATCAACGATCCGTGAACGCTGGTCCAAGCGAGTATTCGCCTGAGCGATAACGTGTCTATCTTCCTCGTCCGCCGAGAGGTAGTCGATCTGATCGGTCACCTCTGCCTGGAGCGGCGCATGAGGGTCCTGAATGATCAACTCATTCACCACGTTGCGCTCGAGCAATTCACCTTTTTTGTAGGTCTTGCCATCCACCGTCACGGCCTCACGAGCACGAACAATAACGCGCCGGTAAGGGGTCTCCATAAAGCCGAAGTGGTTGACCCGCGAATAGGTAGCCAAGGCACCGATGAGACCAATGTTTGGACCCTCCGGAGTCTCAATCGGACAGATTCGACCGTAGTGAGAATAGTGAACGTCTCGAACCTCAAAACCGGCTCGTTCCCGAGACAGTCCGCCAGGACCGAGCGCCGAAAGCCTACGCTTGTGGGTCAACTCCGCCAAACTGTTGGTCTGGTCCATAAATTGCGACAACTGCGAGGAACCGAAGAACTCTTTAATCGCCGCCACAACCGGTCGGATGTTGATCAGAGCCTGAGGAGTCACGGTCTCGAGATCCTGAACCGTCATGCGCTCACGAACGACTCTCTCAAGTCGCAAGAGGCCCACGCGGAATTGGTTTCTCAGCAATTCTCCGACAGCGCGAATACGTCGATTTCCAAGGTGGTCTATATCATCGACACGGACTGGGACCGGATAGTGCTCATCGCTGACTGGCTTGAGATAGGTGATCCCTAGATCTTCAAACAACTCAATACCAGTATCGGGAACACCCTCGGCCGGAGCTTTCTCCAGAGCCTGCTTCTTCATCAAAGCCAACATGTAGCGAATCGTAGAAACGAGGTCTTCTTTATCCAGAACCTGAGGGTAACGAATCACCGCCCCGCTCTCAGGATCCTCAATAACACCCGGTCGCACAACAACGCCGGTATCCTCGCAAGTGATCAAACGACCGATCTTACGAGCCAACTTATAGCGACCGACCTTAGCCTGATTGTATCGCTTAGAGCTAAAAAACAGGTTGTTGAGCAGAGCGCTTGCGCTCTCTACCGATGGGGGATCACCAGGGCGTTGCTTTCGATAGATCTCGATGAGAGCTTCCTCAGTGGAAGTGCTCGGGTCTTTCTCCAGCGTAGCCTCGAGCATCGGCTCGTGGTTATACAATTCGCGAATCTCGTCGTCCGTACCCCAACCGATGGCACGCAACAGGACGGTCGCCGGCAACTTACGCGCCTTGTCGATCGAAACATTGATGATGTCATCAGCTGTCGTGACGAACTCTAACCACGCACCGCGGTTAGGAATTACGGTAGCAGAGTAAGCCTCTTTACCGGTCAGGTCTGGGGTGGCATCGAAATAGATACCAGGCGAACGAACCAATTGGCTCACGATCACTCGCTCGGCACCATTTATGACGAACGTACCCTTTTCGGTCATACAAGGGAAGTCACCCATAAAGATGTCTTGTTCTTTGACCTCTTTGATGTCCCCGCCCTCTTTGGTAATGAGCCGAACCCGGACCTTCAGAGGCCGAGCGTAGGTAGCATCGCGATCTCTACATTCCAGAACCGTGTAGGTAGGTGGCTCCAGAGTGTGCTCTAGGAATTCGAGCACTAAGTTGCCCGTAAAATCCTCAATAGGTGAGATGTCCTGGAAAGTCTCCTTGACACCCTCCTTAAGAAAACCTTCGTAGGAAGACCTCTGGAGGTCAATTAGGTATGGCAGATCCAATACCTTAGGAATTTTTTGAAACGAAATCCGTCCTGTAACCGGATTCACTTTACGCAGCATTGACATGGAGTTGCTCCTCGTGACTCACTCTCTATTAACGTCTCGGTATGGCCAACAAAGGCTCCCGCGACTCTCAATTTTCAGACTTGCCACGCTTGTGGCAATAAAACTCTATAAACAGCAGAACAAGCACAGTCGACACCTCGACTTTGCTTTCCTTCAGTTTTGCTCAGATTTTTTTCTGTTCAACCAAAATCGCCGTAGATAAACACTCGATCCTCAAGAATGCGCATGACGCAGGGGCCATAATAGACATCCATCCCCCCAATGTCAACGCCCTAAGGGGCCACCTCGTCCAGACGAGCCGCCAATTCAAGGGCCCGGTCGAGGTCCTCGGGAGCCGCCGCAGCGATGACATCCAACAGCGTACGCAAGCCCCGCGTCGCACTGCTCGGTAGTGCCGAATGAGAATCTTCATCCCACCAAAAAAATCCGGAGTGCAGACTTCTGTCCAGCCGCTCCTGAAGCTTACCCACCGACTCCACGGCAAGCTCGGTCAACTCCCAAAGATAGCCGTGAGCTCGGCTATAACGGCTCTGCCAGGGGACAAAAAACTCCCCCTCCCAAAACTGCTCTTGAGTGGTGCGCCAACTTCCCGGAGGAACTTCATCCGCTCTGTGCGGGTAGCTATCCAAAAGCTCGCTAGGGCGCAGCAACGCGAACTCCTCGCTCCTATTCACGCCGTCCAAAAAACTGGACAAACAGGATAGAGAGCCCTTGCGATGGAGCCCGAAGCACTCCGTATCAACAGCCAAAAAAGCATAGCCGCGCTCGCCTCCGTACCACTCGCGCAAGCCGGACATCATGTCCTGTGCCAAACGAGCCCCCTCACCGGCGCTCCTCGCCGTTGCGATCAGAGCCTTGCTCCAGAGTGAAGAGCGAAGCAACAGAGAGAGCCCGCCGCACTGAGCGACATGATTTTTGGGCGGCTCCGCCGTCAAGCAGCAGTAGGTCGTGTCATCGAGGGCACACCAGTCAAATCCATTCTCTTTGAGTATAGGCAAGATCTCCGGCCCATAAGCCATCTCCGGAGGAACGAATCCGCGACAAGACCATCCGTCATACAATTCCTGATGTCTCAACAGGTCGTGGGATATCTGCCGCTCGATGGCAGCCTGCGGCAACAACGGAAGGATCGGATGATAGGCGGCGCTGGCCACAAACTCGACGTGACCTGTCCGACGCAAGTCGGCGCAAAGCCTTAAGGCTTCGTGATAACCATCGCTGTGCCATCGCTCGGTCAACCCCCAGGGCACAGAGAGAGCCACGGGCATCTTGAGCTCACCAAGGAGTTGCAGAAGCGGAAGGTGATAGGCCTCGACCAAGCGGTGAAAACCCCGAGACAAGGGTTCAGGCGGACAAGCCATACAGAGCAAAAGAGAAATTCCGTGGCGTTCTTGATGGGCTGTCGAACTCAATGCATTCTACCTTGCAATCCTCGAAAAAAAAACAAAAAGAGAGGAGCCGAAGCTCCTCCCCAGACTGGTCGGGGCGAGAGGATTTGAACCTCCGACCTCTTCGTCCCGAACGAAGCACGCTACCAGGCTGCGCTACGCCCCGCCAACCGAGAAAGTTAC
>CAZVVF010000350.1:0-5199 GCA_964630575.1 uncultured Burkholderiales bacterium
TCTGGCAGGTCACTTCACTGACCAGATCGCGCCCTTCCAGCCTCGGAGAGGCCAGCACTTGATCGATCAGGTCATCGGGCTCCGGGCCGCTGCACACGACCCCTCTCATCGCACCCTGGCTCCGCAAGCGCTTCACCACCGCTCTGGTGTCCACATCGCACAAGGCCACCACACCCTGGCTCTTCAGCCACTCCGACAGCCCCTGGGTGGCCCGCCAGTTGCTGTAGCGGCGGGGCGTATCCTGAACGACGAAGCCAGCCAGCCAGGCCCGCTTAGACTCATGGTCTCCTTCGTTGATTCCCACATTGCCCACATGGGCCAGGGTCGACACGAGGATCTGACCTCGATATGAGGGGTCTGTCAAAAGCTCCTGATAGCCGGTCATAGAGGTACTGAAAATGACTTCACCAAATCGCAAGCCCTGCGCGCCTAGAGCCCGCCCCTCGAATCTTGTGCCGTCCTCTAGCAATAAACACGCTTTCATACCATACATCCCTCACTCAAAAGAGTTCGCTGAGAGCGGCCTTGACCCGCTCTTTATGTTCTTCCTTCTTGATCAACACCAAGACCAGATCGTCACCGGCCAAAGTGCCCCCGATCTCAGAGAGCCCAAGCTCATCGATGGTCACCGCCACCAGCATGGCCCGACCGGGGAGCGTGTTGAGAACATAAAAGGCTTCTACCTGAGACATCCCCGTCACGAAAGACTCCAACTGAAATCGACTAGCGCCAGTCCCCGAACGAGGCGGCGCAGAGTAGCGATAGCCCCCTTCTGGAAGAGGTTGTTTCAACAAACCTAAACGCTTCACGTCCCTCGAAACCGTGGCCTGCGTCACTTCAAAGCCAGACTCGACCAGGGCACTCACCAACTCACCTTGAGTGCCGATTGGTCGGTTTTCAATGAGCCGAAAAATAGCCTGCTCGCGCCGGATCTTTTCCTTCAGTTGAGACATAGAATCGGCTCCAATATTGCGACCGCACGGTCTATCTCCTCTTCGGTCACGACCAAGGGCGGCAACAAGCGAACAACATGGGGACGAACCGCGTTGACGAGAAGACCCCCCTGCAGGGCCTCTGCAGCGATCTCCGCAGCTGGTCGCTCTGTCTCAAAGGCGATCATCAAGCCTAGGCCGCGAACGCTGGTCACGCCCCTCAAAGCTTGCAATTTTCGCCTGAGGATTTCCCCTAAACGGGCCGCTTGCTGGAGCAAACCTTCTCGCTCGATCGTCTGCAAAACCGTGCAGACTGCCCGAGAGGCCAGTGGGTTGCCGCCAAAGGTCGTTCCGTGAGTTCCTGGCCCCAAGAGCTCAGAGAGAGACTCCTTCGCCAGGACAGCCCCTACCGGAATTCCAGAGCCCAGGCCTTTGGCCAACGAAACGGCGTCGGGCTGAACGCCGTAGTGGTGGGCCGCCAACCAGTGCCCGGTTCGCCCGATCCCCGTCTGAACCTCATCCAGCAAAAACAGTTTTCCGGCCTTGCGGCAGGCCTCTTCAATCCCCTGTAGGTAACTTCGCTCTGCCGGGATAACGCCGCCCTCACCCTGAACGGGCTCGAGCAAAACGCCACAACTGCCTTCGAGAGCTTCCAGCGTTTTCTCCAGGTCCTGGAATTCGGCAAAGCGGAAGCCTGCCACCATAGGCTCGAATCCCTCGTGGTATTTTGCCGTTCCTGTGGCCGAAACGGTAGCCATCGTGCGCCCGTGGAACCCGTTGTGAATCACCGTGAGAGCCGGCGGCAGACCCTTCTCGTTGGCGAACTTCCGAGACATCTTGATCAAGCACTCATTGGCCTCAGCACCACTGTTGCAGAAAAAGACCTTGTTCAGAGAATCTCCCCCACAAAACTCCACCAACAATCGAGCCGCCTCTTCTTGCTCGGGAATCTGATAGAGGTTGCTGACGTGAAGCAAGCGAGCGACCTGGTCGCTGAGCGCTCGCACCAGACTAGGGTGGCAATGCCCCAGGCTCGTCACCGCGATTCCAGCCAAAAAGTCGAGATAGACCTTTCCCTCGGTGTCATAGAGTTGGCAGCCGAGACCTGATTCAAAGGCCACCGGCAACCGGTTATAATTGGCGAAGAGTTGAGTCACGAATATCCTCCTAAATGTGTGATGTGATCAGGGTTCCTGGACCCAATACCGGGCTCCGGATCTCAACCGTTGGAACGCCCGACTCCACGGCAAAGAGAGCGGCTTCAAGCTTGGGGATCATCCCTATCGAGATTGCCCCAGCCTCCTTCAAGCGGTCCACGCCGTCTGCGTCGAGTTCAGGCACGAGATCCTTGTTGGGACCGAGCACACCAGCGACGTCGGTCAAAAAGACCAAGCGCTCGGCCCCGAGAGCCGAAGCCACAGCCGCGGCAGTGGTGTCGGCGTTGACGTTGAGAATCTGCTCTTGCGGGCCCAAACTCAGAGGCGCTAGAATCGGCATAAATCCCGCTTCGATCAGGGTTCTTAGGAGCTCCGTATCGACGCTAGGCATGCGACCAACAGAGCCCAGCGCGCCGTCATCCTTGAGTTCAGCCCGCAAGGTGGCCCCATCCATGCCCGACAACCCCACCGCTCTATGACCTCGAGCGAGACAGGCCGTCACCAATCGTTTGTTCACGGAGCCTGCCAAGACCATAATCGCTATATTGAGAGTCTCGGCATCGGTCACACGCAAGCCCTCGCGAAACACCGGTTCGTGACCGACCGACTTGAGCAACTCGGAAATCTGTGGGCCACCTCCGTGGATCAGCACCACCCGATACTCAGCGCACTCTTCTACAAACGCCATCATAGAATCGAGTTTATCCAGAGCGCTCCCACCCAGCTTGATAACGACGACAGGCTTCATGTCATGTAGCTCCCATTGATGAGCACATACTGCTCGTTGATGTCGCAGGTCCAAATCGTCGACTCACAATCCCCATCGCAGAGGTCCAAAACGATCTCCACCTCGCGACCCTGAAGAGCGTCGGCTGCCGCAGCCAAACTCTCCTTCAGTCCCAAGCCGTTCTCCACCACCTGAACCCCGCCGAACCACAGCTTGAGTGCCTCGGGTCGAATGGTCACTCCGCTTCGACCGGCCGCGGCGATCACCCGACCCCAGTTGGGCTCTCCCCCGACCAGCATGGTCTTAAAGAGGAGAGAACCTGCCACCGTCTCGGCTACTCGCTTCGCTTTTTCCACCGACGCCGCACCACGAACCCGCAGCTCCACCAATCGGCGTGCTCCCTCACCGTCGCGAACGATCATCTTGGCCAGTTCCTGGCTCACTTGGGTCAGACCGTCGACAAAGGCATCGAAGGTCGCCCCTTCGCTGATCTCCACACCGCTCGCCCCACTCGCCCAGATCAGAACCGTGTCGTTGGTGCTGGTGTCACCGTCCACTGTGATGGAATTGAAGGACACAGCCATGGCCTCTTTGAGAGCTCTCTGCAAAAGGTCTGGCTCGATACTGGCATCGGTGGTCAAAAAGCCCAGAGTTGTGGCCAAGCGAGGGTGAATCATGCCCGCCCCCTTGGCCATCCCACCGATGCAGAACTCCCCTGACCCGAGCTTCACCCGCGCGGCCTGGGTCTTGACAAAGGCATCGGTTGTCATAATGGCCTCTGCGGCGATCTGTCCCCCCGCTACAGAGAGCCCACTCGAAAGTTGAGCAATGCCAGAGCGCACAGCCTCCATCGGCAGGACGTGCCCGATGAGACCAGTCGAGCAAAGCAAGACCTCGGACTCGGCAACTCCCATCGCTCGAGCTGTCAACTCGACCATTTCCCAAGCATCGGCTAGACCTTGTGCTCCCGTGCAAGCGTTGGCGTTACCACTGTTCACCACAACACCTCTGGAAAACCCTGATGCGAGCTGCTTTTGGCAAACGAGCACGGGAGCGGCCTTCACCTGATTCGTGGTGAAGAGTCCAGCCGTAGCGGCCAGTTTGTCGCACCAGAGCAGAGCCAGGTCCTTATTCTCAGTCCGAATACCGCAATGCAAACCGTGGGCTTGGAAGCCGAGCGGTGTGGTGGCGTGACCGGCCATCAAGGTCACCCTGTGATTCAACATCGTCATGGAAACATCCCCGCTCGCTCCAACCCTGTCCTCTCGGGTAGAGAGCTCATGAGATTGAAATTGTGAACGGCCGTACCGGCCGCTCCCTTGCCAAGGTTATCGATGACACTGACCACCACCGAGTAGTCGGGATGACCCGAGTGGTTCACCGACAACTGACAGAGATTGGTGCCGCACACATTCTTGGTGGCTGGGAGTTCCTCTTCAAGAACCCTTACAAAAGGCTCCTTGGCGTAGAAATCGAGATACCGCTCCTTTAGCGATTCGGTCTTGACCTTCACATAGACCGTGGCCAAGATCCCTCGGGTCATCGGGACCAGATGGGGCGTGAAGAGGACCCGCTGCCCTGCACTCTGCTCTATCTCTGGCTGATGCCGATGACAACCCACACCATAAGCACGAAAATTTTCGTTGACCTCACAATAGAGAGAGCCCAAGCTAGCCCCACGCCCAGCCCCGGAGGTTCCCGACTTGGCATCTATCACCGGAGGCTCAGGGAGCGGCCCGTCCTTCAGAAGCGGCAAAATGGCCAGCAAGCTCGCAGTAGGATAGCAGCCGGGGTTAGCCACCAGGGTCGAAGACTTGATACGCTCGCGGTGCAGTTCCGGCATTCCATACACAGCCTCGCTCAGAAGTTCGGGAAATTCGTGGACTCGTCCGTAGGTCGTTTCGTAGACAGAAGCCTCACTCAGGCGAAAGTCGGCACCGAGATCGATCACCTTACAGCCCTGGTCCAGGAGTGTCTTCACCGGACGCTGGCTCTCTCCGTGAGGAAGGCAGAGAAACACGACATCGTTGGACTTTCCCAACTGCTCCCAATCTGCTGTCTCGAGCGTCTGGTCCAAGTGACCGGCGAGATTGGGAAAGAGCCTCCCCACCTCCTGACCGCTCTTGCTGTGAGCCAAAACTGTTTGAATCGAGGCGTTGGGATGGCCCACTAGGTAGCGGAGGAGCTCCCCTCCCGCGTAACCGGAAGCCCCGGCCACCGAGACCTTATATCGTGCATTTTTATTCACGAACAATGTATAAATATTCGAAGACCTCTTGTCAAGAGAAATTTCAAGGTTCTCAGCCCTGTGGCTACAAAAGGCTCGTTGTGTCCAACACCATAAGCTCTGTTCAAAAAGAAAAGCTCATCTACATATTCGATC
>CAZVVF010000351.1:0-5195 GCA_964630575.1 uncultured Burkholderiales bacterium
AAGGGTTTGGGTGTCCAGGGAATCCAGCTCCGAGGCGTTCGGAAAAGGCGCGGACCCCAGGCTTTTGACTCGCGTCTCAATGGCCCGGGCCGCCGAGGTTGCGAGTTGTTGGTAGAGAACCGCTCGGGCCAAGGCCGCAAATGGGTCGTCGGGGTAGAGGGGAGTGAGATCGCACGGGCCCACTCGCTCTATGACCGGTCCGAGTTTCGCGCACCTGACGAGATGTTGGCGCGCTCGTTCGAGTTCGCCGGGTTGCCAGAGAGATTCAACACCGTAGCCCTCGGCTGCGAGCATGAGCTCCTTGGTCTGCACGCCTCCTGGAGCGCTGAACCCTCCCAGACCACCGTTGCGAGCGAGCACGCGATGGCACGGCACCACGAGAAGAAAAGGGTTGTTGCCCAGAGCCGTGCCCACGGCGCGCGACGCTCCTGGTTTGCCTATAGCCTTGGCGATCTCGCCGTAGGTTGTGGTGCGTCCACTGGGGATTTCTCTGGCCGCTCGGTAAACGGTTTGGGCGAATTCGGTGAGGTTCTGTTCGAGAACAGCCACCTCGTCAAAAGAGGGAGGGATTCCTCGAAGGTGGTCACACACTTTGCCTGCGAAATCGGATGGACGAGGGTCTGGCTGGGTGGAATCCTCGCTGGGAAGAAAGTTGAGCGAGGCCAGTCTCTGCTGGACCCACTGCGCCCGCATTCTGCCCAAGCTGGTGGCGAAGACCTCTTGCCGATGGGGCTCGGCAGGGCATGGTGTGGCTCTAGGATTCAAGTCCCAACCCTTCGGCGATAATTCTGAGTCCCTCGCTCGCGGTTTCTTCGAGCCAGAATCCACCACTGCTCTCGGCGAGTCGGGCATAGGTTCCCCTTTCGGGATTGATGTCGATGGCCACAGCGCCGTGGGCCGAGGCCCCTCTCACCATCTGGGTTGGGAGATTGGTAGAACCGGAACTTCCGATGCTCACCAAGACCTTGCAGCGCAGGGCGGCGTAGAGGGCACTCTGAAAGAAGTAGCGCTCTTCATCGTAGCATTCATCAAACCAGAGGACGTGGGGACGGGCCGGTCCTGAGCATTCTGGACAGACCAAGAGTGAGCGCTGGGCATCCGATAGGGATTGGCCGCGTTCCAGATCGCCGACCGCGTCGGGAATGGGAAATTGGCTGAGGCAACAATCGTTCCAGCATCGCATGAAGTTGGTGTTGCCGTGCACCTGATAGGTCTTTTCAAGAGTGTTTCCCGCTCTGAGGTGGAGGCCATCGACGTTTTGCGTTACCAGGAGAAATCGAGCCCCGAGATGCTGTTCAAGCTTGGCGAGCAAGCGATGCCCGGGGTTGGGCTGGGCTCGATTGCAAACGGTACGACGATACAGGTACCAGCCCCAGCAATCGTCGGGCATTTGGGAGAAGGCTTGCCGGGTGGCCAAGGTCTCGGTTCGATAGTTGGTAGAGCCGATGGTCCAATATCCCTCCTCACCACGAAAGGTCGGAATTTTGCTTTCGGCCGACATTCCAGCGCCGGTCAAAAAGACGACCAAGCCATCGCTAGCCCTCTCGAGTTGGGCCTTCAGTTTCGAGTTCATCTCTCATCTATTAGTTGGAGGCGGTCTGCATCCTTTGCCGGCAGTGCTCAGAGATTCGCCTCCGCTTCGTCCAAGGGTCACCAAGTAGGAGATCTGACGCCGTTTCAGTAGTGGCCAAGACAAAACTCTAGGGGGCTTTTCCGCATGCGTCACATTCTATTGTTCGCCTTTGTATCATTAAACGTGGTGGTCTTCGGCTTGACTTTCCTAGCGCCGAGTGCCGCTTGGGCCTATGCCGTCACCGGCCCCCTGGCTCTGATGGCCCTCTACGACTATCTCCAGCAGAAGCACACCATCCGGAGGAATTTTCCGGTACTGGGTCGGCTTCGCTATATGGCCGAAACCATTCGGCCGGGAATTCAGCAGTATTTCATCGAGAACGATTCCGATGGTCGACCGTTCTCCAAAGAGGAGCGCAGTCTCGTATACCAACGGGCCAAAGGAGCCCTAGACACCAAGCCGTTCGGTACCCAGCAAAACGTCTACGACATTGGTTACGAGTGGGTCAATCACTCTATGGCTCCCGTTCATGTCGAACCCTCGCAACTCCGAGTCACCATCGGTGGACCGGACTGCACTCAACCCTATGAGGCGAGCGTTCTCAACGTATCGGCGATGAGCTTTGGTTCCTTGAGCAAGAATGCGATTCTGGCCCTCAATGGTGGCGCCAAGGATGGCAACTTTGCTCACAACACCGGAGAGGGTGGGGTCAGCCCCTATCACCTGGAGCCCGGAGGCGATTTGATCTGGCAAGTGGGCACGGGCTATTTTGGTTGCCGAGCCGCCGACGGAGGGTTTTGCTCTGACAAATTTACCCTGACCGCCAAGAATCCCCAGATCAAGATGATCGAGATCAAGTTGAGCCAAGGGGCCAAGCCAGGTCACGGGGGCATCCTTCCGGCCAAGAAGGTCACCCAGGAGATCGCCGAGATACGAGGGGTTCCGATGGGTCAAGACGTTCTGTCTCCTCCGGGACACTCGGCCTTTACGACTCCGATCGAGATGATGCAGTTCGTCAGGAGACTGCGATCGCTCTCCGAGGGCAAACCCATCGGGATTAAGCTCTGCTTGGGCAAACGTCGGGAATTTATCGCTCTGTGCAAAGCCATGGTGCAGACCGGAATCACGCCTGACTACATTGTCGTCGATGGTGGCGAAGGCGGCACCGGGGCGGCTCCTCTCGAGTTTTCAAACCGAATCGGAAGCCCGGGAACCGAAGGCCTTGTGTTTGTCCACAACGCGCTGGTAGGTTTCGGCCTCAGAAATAGGGTCAAGATCGGGGCCACGGGGAAAATTACTTCGGCGTTTGGCATCACCAAACTGCTGGCTCTGGGGGCAGACTTTTGCTTTTCGGCTCGCGCTATGATGCTCGCTCTGGGTTGTATCCAGGCTTTGGTCTGCAACACCAACACCTGTCCCACGGGAGTGGCCACCCAAAAGCGCGACCTCATGGGCGGCTTAGTGGTGGGTGACAAGCGACGCCGGGTGGCGACGTTTCATAAGGAGACCCTGGATTGCTTGGCTGAGATAGTCGGTGCCATGGGATTGAGCACGCACCACAAATTGCGACCCTGGCACATCCTGCGTCGGGTGAGCGTCAACGAGACCAGACACTACGGCGAACTCTACGACTACTTGGACGAAGGGGAACTGCTTCAAGACAAACTCCCCAAAGACTACGAGCGCGCTGTGAGAGCCGCAAGCGCCGAGGATTTCGCCTACCACGGACCAGAAGTCACCGAGGGCGGCGTCACGCTGCCCTAGTCGCAGTTCGGGCTCAGACCTCCAGTCGGCTAGGCTCTGGGCCCGAGCTTGCAGATCTGAAACTGGCTCATCTCTCGGTCTTTGATGGTGAATCGCATTATGGTTTTCTCAAAGTGAATGCCGTGACGCCCACAAGCACCGGGGTTGAGATGGATGAGACCTAGCTTCTCATCGGGTTCGGCTCTCAAAATGTGGCTATGGCCACAGATAAAGATGTCCGGTTTTTCTTGCCTGAGCAGTTTCCGAACGCCCTTGGCGTAGCGACCTGGATGGCCACCGATGTGAATCATCAAAACATCCATGCCCTGGCACAGAAATCGTTGTTGCTCAGGGTATTCGTAGCGGATCTCGCGGCCGTCGATATTTCCCCGCACAGCACGAAAGGGCCGAAAGTCGGCTAGTTTCTGAGCGACCTCGAGGCTTCCGATATCTCCCGCGTGCCAGATCTCATCGCACTCCTCGAAGTACTCAAAGATGCTGGGCTCGAGGTGGCCATGGGTGTCGGACATCAATCCTATGCGCATCGGTCGCTATTCGGCTTCCTGGAGCAGCTGTGTCGGCTCGGCCTGAGGGAGTTGAGTGGTGAGTGCGGGGACTTCCTCTCGTCCCTCGCTGAGCCAGGCAAGAGCGATGTCGCGCTGCGAAAAGGTAAAGGGTCGCTCTTCAATGGAGTTGACCAGCAGGTTCTCCAGTTCGGTGGCTTTGGAGAGAAAGCGAGAGTCGGTGATGATGGCCAACCGTCTGATCCCTTGGGTGAGTTTGCTGAAGTGTTTGATACCGAGATGAACAGCTTGAAAGAGGGCTTTGAAGGTGATGCCATCTTCGTAGGGGATCTCCAGCATGACATCCAGTGAGTTGTCTCCACGCAGATAGGGAATAAGGGTGGCGTACGCCGTTTGGATCTCCTCGGAGGTGATCTTACCCGATAACCGCAAGGCGAAGCGGTCCTCGCGATCGGTGGTCAGCACTTCGACCTTGGGGGAGGGGTCGTGGAGCCAGGCCTCGGCCGCCTCTCTTTGCTCGGATAGAAAATGTTTGATCGGGATATCGGTAACGGGGTTGAGGGCTGCGACTTTCGTGCGCAGGGACTCAGGGCCCACCACCGCGTAGCGCGCGATGAGGTTCAAGAGCTTAAAGCGTCGCAGCTTCTCATAGGTGAATCCAGGCCCGAGCTTGGGGAACTCATCCATGGCCACCAGCAGTCGCACCGGGCCGGTCTCCTCGTATCTCTCACGAATCAGATCGGCGACTCGGGTGATGTCGTATCCCGAGAGTTCTTTGCCGACCTGAATCGCCAGGTGAGTCTCGCTGCTCTGATCGGTAAATCCGGGCTCAGGAACCTCCACTCGTCGCTCCACCCAAGCGAGCGCTTGTTCCCGTTCGGCGCTGGGGAAACTCTTGACCTCAATACTTTTGAAGAGCCAGGCCTCCCAAGACACGAGCTTCTCCATACGTTGGCTGTCCGTGACCACCGCGATCTGTTGAAAGCGGTAGAGACGTCCCAGGCTCTTGAGACCATAGGCGAGGTCGTTCAAAATGGCCGTGGCGGTCATCCCTTCCAAGCGAGTGAGGTCGAAGAACAGATTGACACGGGGGGAGGCCTCCAGCGCACTCTCCACAAGGCCAATGGTCTCAACCACATCGGACTTCGTGATTTCTCCCTCGAATTGTGCTGCTACAACGTGAGAAGCCGGCGGCGTTAAGGTTGTGATCATAAAGGGTCTCCAGATTCAAATTTGCGACATAGACTCGTGAAAAAGGGCCAGTCACCCTGTCCCCTCAAGGCGTTCGCAATCGGGAGTGACTCTCCCGCATTGTCTTTGCCAGCGAGCTTCATCAAAGCGCCTGAGGTGCCTGA
>CAZVVF010000352.1:0-5195 GCA_964630575.1 uncultured Burkholderiales bacterium
TGAGCCTCGACGGGCTGCGCGATCTCGCCGGTGTGAAAAAGCCCGGTTTCTTCAAGCGCATGTTCAATACGGCCGCCGGTTGGCTCAACGGAATAAACCTAGCGCTGGCTATCGGGCCTACCGTTGCCCACCTGATCGTGGCGAAGGAGTTGAGCTCGCTCAGTTCCAAGCTCACCGGTGCCCCCAAGCAGGCTCCTATGGATTGGCTGCGAGAGAACCGTCCCAAGGGTTTTTCGGCGAGTATCGGGTCGGTTATGGCCGCAGGCTCTGCACCGCTCCAGAACATTATGGGGCTCTCCATGACGGAGCTTGCGGAAGTGGAAGAGCACTACTACCGGGCCATGGCTCCTGTGGTCAAGGAAGACGGAGTCAAGAGTACCGCCCCTTTTCTGAGGGAACTGGCTCGGGAGCCTCTCAGAGAGCCTGGCCAGTCTCGGTCTGCTTTCGTTTTCTTGGGCCACGACCGAGTGGCTGAGGCGGAATCGGTGACCAAGCTTTGGAATCGCGACCAGCGAAGCCGAGAGAATCCTTTCCCTGAAGAGGACCAGCGCTCCCGAATTTGGGAGTCCTTGGAGCATCAGTCGGCAAATGGTGGCCTGCCGATTTTTGTGGATATCGATGGCGACTATTCAACGTTTACCGGGACCGAATTCGTAGCCAAGAAGACGCTCTCTTCCTTAGGGGAGCGCAACAACTCGCTGGGCGACGACTTCGCCGACACGAGCCGCTACTTCGCTTGGTTGACCGAGCGACAGGAGTCTTACTCGCGCGACTTGGAACCCTATTTTCGCCAAGGTGAGCCCACGGTCGCCTCGACCATATCAGACATAAAGGCCGACCTGACTCCGCCCTGGCTCGATGGTGCCGATGGAATGGGCCCCTGGACGGCGCCCGACCGAATTCGGGAGATTCCAGGACGGCTCGATGAGATCCGGTCCTCGGTCGGCGAACACGGCTTCGTCGATGCGTTGGTCTCCCTTGACCGGGATGTCCTCACCGGGGTGCAAACCCACTGGATCAAGCTGCTGCGAGAGTTGAAGCGACCCGATCGTACGGAGCTGTTGGATTCTCTTCCGGCCTTGCTCTTCGACCTCAACCTGAGGGCGCCAGAAGACGCGAAGTTCGGCCAGGTCGCACCGGCCGATGGCCCTGAGTTGAGCGAAGTCGTTCGGGGGGACAAGGTGGCTGTTAAGCAACGCCCCTACGACCGTTCCGTGAGCATCAAAGAGTTGCTCGACCACACCCTGGATGGACTCGGCATAGCGGAGCGGCGAGCCATGCTCTCGAGTATTCGTGGCCTCGCTGACAAGCACGTGGGCACGCTCGACCAGCGTGAAGAGCGCCTCAGACGCGGGCTCGGTGAGTCCTACTCTGGAGTTGAAGTCCGCGATGTCTTAGATGGCAAGGTGTCGGCCGCAGAGTTGCTCAAGTCAACAAAGCAACTCGTAGCTTATGCGGATGCGCACCCTCGGACCGCTCAGGGTCAAGAGGCGAGGCGCCACGCTTCGATGTTAGAATGTGTCAACGCCATGGACTCTCGCTACGGCGAGGTGGACCAGATTTTGCCGCGCATCGCGGGTGACTTCTCTAAGCATCCGCTGGGTGTGAGCGAGTATTTCATACCGCCTGCACCGGGGGTCAAGGTCTCTCCTCTGCGCGAGGTTGAGCCCGCCTCTGTGATGATGGGGAACAGTCAGGATCCTCAGCCAACCAAGATGAGTCTCGTGTTTGAGGGTGGCGGCGGTCGAGGCTTTGCCTACCTGGAGTGTCTCAAGCAACTGGAGAGCTCTTTTGTCAACAGCAAGAGTGGCTACGAGATCGATGAGTACGTAGGCACCTCGGCTGGATCGATAATCGCTGTGCTTTTAGCGGCGGGCTACCGACCGGACGAACTCCGTTCTGTGATGGACGGTATCGACTTCACCGCCTTCAATGGTGACGCCGCCTGGCTTATGGGAGGGGTCGACCCGAAGGTTCGGGGTATCGACCGAACGGGTCTGTTCTCGACCCAGAAGATGTATCAGACCTTCCAATCGCTCTTGGCCGAGAAGCTCGGAATTGAGGGGCGACCAGTCCTCTTTAGTGATATGCCGCACAAGTTGAAGCTAGTGGCCACGATGATGAACACCGATATGTCTGAGGACAATCCTTTGCGAGAGAACATCGACGGAGATGGTCGCTTCCTGTTTAGCGCTGAGACGACTCCCAACTTTGATGTTGTTGGGGCCTTGATCTCTTCTTCGGCCGTTCCCGCCTTCTTTCAACTCCCTCAGATTCTGGCAGCCCAACCCAACGAGGATGGCTCTGTCGAGCGGAGCAGGATGCAGTTCGGTGATGGCGGGGTTGTCGACAACCTCTCCCTGAGTTCTGCCAGCCGGGCCGAGGATCGGCGCGCGCTTATGGTTCTGCCAGCGCACACCCAAACTCGACACCCGATAACCGGCGAGTGGGTCGGCCTCGACACGCTGAACTTTGGAACGGAAAACCTGGACCTGGTGGATGCCCACAACAGGAAGCTCTACAGCAAATTCGCGCCCAAGCTCGACGATTACTTTCAACGCCTGAAGGCCGACGGTGTGGAGCGGGCTGTGCTCGGCTTCAATCTCGCCAAGCCGAGCCAGCAACCTCTTCCTGCGGTTCAGGGGAGTTCCGAGGTCCTCTCGCTCCACTCGCTCATTCACGCGAAGGATCTGGGCCTGCCTGTCCTGGACAAGGAGAAGGGCGACGAAGTCATCTCGGTGAGTCAGCGCCCTCCGAGCATGTTGAACAATGTGGTGGCCGGTCTCTTTGATCGCTACATCGACAATCGTCCGAACGTGAACGACGGTGAGGGAGATTTTCATCGCACCCAGGATGGCTTTCACTTTCATCCCCCCAAAGAGGAGCTCCCAGACCTCTTTGATATGGGATGGTCAACCGGTGCGACAGCGCTGTCAGCAAGCCGATCGGAATACGCTTCGCGGAAGTTTCAGCAGGACTAGAGTCGCTGTTCTCCTGGAACGACAATTTTCTCAAAAGTATGAAAAAAGTTCATTTATTGACAGGGGCAGCATGACTGAGGAAGAAGCTCCTCGACGTGCGGAAGAATCAACCTAAATACCTATCCCTCATCAATTTCTTTGTGTTCTGTCTCTTTATGGTGGCTCTTTGGTCCTTCTCTTTCGATATCTCTCCGGTTTCGGGTTTGGGAATAGGGCGAACAGAGCTAGAGATCATTCTGCTGCAGTCCGTTTCTTTCTTGCTGATGACCACGGCTTACCAGATGACAACGAGAGCTGCCGAAGGTTGGCGACCAGTTCTCCTGACCCTGGCGTTTGTGGCGCTTTCTGAATCGAGCCTGGTAGCCTTTCTCTCTCCCGTTAGCTAAAGCGGCCGGCCGATTGGCGGGCTTTGAAGCCGTCTGGCGGCTTCGGGAGGATTCGATTCTTGGCTCCGGAAGCTTCTGCCCCATGACTCACACTGTTAGCCGCCCAAAGGAACTCTCAAGCATTCTTCTCGACGAGGAGACTCTGCAACGGCGAATTTCGGAGTTGGGGGCCGAGATTAGCCGCGATTATTCCGGTCAAGAGTTGATCGTGCTCTGCGTCCTAAAGGGCTCCGCCCTGTTTACCGTAGACCTGATCAAGCACCTGGACCTTCGTGTCGCCTTGGATTTTATCAGCATCTCCTCGTATGGAGAGGCCACCAAGAGCACCGGGGTGGTCAAAATGGTGAAAGACATGGAAGAGGACATCAAGGGCAAGCACGTTCTGGTGGTTGAGGACATCGTCGATACGGGGCTCACGCTGGACTATTTGAAGCGCAGCTTGGTGATGAGGGAGCCTCGGTCTCTCAAGATATGTTCGCTTCTCTCCAAACCAGCTCACCGCAAGGTCGATCTTTCCATCGACTACTTAGGATTCTCCATAGAGGACCACTTTGTGGTGGGATACGGCTTGGACTATCTCTCGTTCTACCGCAATCTGCCCTACATAGGTATTCTCGACGTAGACCTGCTCGATAGCTAGTTCGTAGAATTTTCGGGAAGGTTGAGGCGAAGGCCGGGTCTGCCTAGAGTTTTCTGGCAACGATAACGGTAACGTTGTCGCGAGCTTCGGTCTCCAGGACTTTTTATTTCAGCGCAACGGCCGCCTGTTTGACGTCTTCACAATCGGAGAGAACGGCGGCGATATCGGTGTCGTCGAGTTCGGAGTTGAGTCCGTCGCTGCAGAGAACGAGCCAGTCCCCTGAAGCCCATTCTCTCAAGGGGGAATCTTTGCCGTCCCACTTGGGCTCAATCGTTAGGCGGTTGGAGTTTTGGCCGCCCCCTAAGCTGCTGGTGAGTTGGGAGCGGTATGGGTGCTCCCTGGCTTCGTCCTTGGCGATGACGCCCTCTTCGACCAGGTATCGCACCAGCGAGTGGTCTTTGGTTTGGTAGGAGACGGATCGGCTCTTAAAATGGTAGAGCCTCGAGTCTCCCACGTAGCAATGGAGGTAGTTGTCACGCCTGATGGCAGCTAGAACAGCGGTTGTTCCCATGCCGTCGAGCTCCCGTTCCTTGGAGGCGCGCTGTTCAATGGCGGCGTCGGCACGTTCGAGGGCACCTCTCATGGAGTTGTAGAGCGCTTCGTCGTTGCTCTCGTTGGCCTGCTTGCTCAGCACGGTCCAGATGAGGTCGGCTGCGATCTGGGAGGCGACCTCGCCGCCGGCATGCCCGCCCATACCGTCGCAGACGATGGCGAGGAACTGGTCTTGGCCGGCAAACTTCGTGGAGCCGAGGCGAAAAGAATCTTGGTTGTTCGCGCGGCGCTTTCCGGGGTCGGTCAGTCCCGCCACTTCAAAATACTCATTGTTGAGAGAGACAATCCCGTCGGAGTTGGCCTCCGCTTCCCTGGGGTCGACCTGGTCGTTGTCTTGAGTGTCCACGTGTTGCGGCTGAAACTCCTGTCGTAGAAGGTTTTTGAGAGCTAGGCTGGCCGCGATCCCGGCAACGGTTGCTCCGATCAGGAGGCCTCCGAGGATTCGGAACTTTTTGGGGGTCGAATTCACGCTCACGGTCGAGGTTCTCACAAGGCCGGGCCGGGGGCTAGAATGTTTTGAAGGTATCCAGACTCTGGCACGACCTCAGTGGCAAGGCTGTATTCCTCGGCTCCCGGTGGGACCGTTCGGTCCGAGGGTTCGGTGAAGGCGAGCACAATTTTTCCGTCCTCGACCTT
>CAZVVF010000353.1:0-5169 GCA_964630575.1 uncultured Burkholderiales bacterium
TCAGGTGAGTGTGGAGGTGGAGGGAGTGGTGCGTCAGGCCAGTGGCAACGTGACCAAGACCTTTCGCTTTGATGGCTTTCTCCAGGTTCCGTCCGAGCGCTTCAACAACGTTTAGGCTTTGAAGGAGACAACCATTCGCTATTCTAGACCAGGAACGCGGGCGGCAAGAGCCGTCTTTCTGCTCGCGTTCTTCTCGATTTTGACCCTCGGTTGCCAGCAGCGCTCCCCGGCGGGGGTGGCCCCTTCGTCGAGCGCTTCCTCAGCAGTGGACCCGAGTCAGGTCTGCTGTGGTGGTGACCAGGACCCACAGGGAGAGGATTCCTCGAGTCTCGGTATCGAGTCGGTGTCTATGGGGACCCTGGACCAGGGGGACATCTTTGAACACACCTTTTCGATCACGAATGAGAGTCCTCAGACCCTCCACCCCGCAGAGGTGGAATACAGCTATCCTTGCTGCGTGACGCCGACCCTGAATTTCACCTCTCTGGCCCCCGGGCAAAAGGGGGAGTTGAAGGTGCGCTTCGACAGTCGCTTTCGAGGTGGTCCGATCGACATTTTTGTTCAACTCCCGTGGAGAGAACAGAGCGAGCGTCAGCACTTTCATATCGGGGGCAGCGTTCGGGAGAGCTTTAAGGTTTGGCCCACGGGCTTGCGCTTTAGCAAGCGCGGAGGAGAAGTTCCACTGGTTGTCTCGGGAGAGGACCTCTTTGAGACCTTTAAGGTTTTGGAGATCGTCAATCCTTTCCCGGGGAGCGTCGAGGTTTCCCAAGCGAAACGCTCGGGGAACACACTCGAATATACCGTGACCTGGGTGGGGGCTGAAGACACCGACCAAGTCTTCGATCTTGAAGTGAAAACCGACCATCCCAAAGTTCCGACGTTCCCGGTTAGGGTGGCCTCTCCCGGGGCTAAGGTGTAAGCTGCATACCAGCCCAGTGCTGGTTTTTTTCTAGTATTTCCTTACCGCAGAACGGCGGGGGTTCCCCCTCAGTAGAGGAACGCCTGAAGAATATTGAATCTAAATCAATATGTCGGTCAAGGGTTTTCTCACAATATGCCTTCTTCTCATTCTCTTTGGAGCAGCTGATAGTCAACTTGGCGACGACGGGGCTCCGCCGCCTGCGAGCCGAGTGGAGATCCCCGTTTCCCCAGTGGGGGTGCTCTACAGTCCTGCCACTCGGCAATCGTTGGGTTGGCGATGGGATTGGGAGTTCAGCGGAGTCACCCATACCCTGGATTCTCTAGGAGTGGACTATCAGGTTTTGTCGCCTGAGGAACTTTCCGATTGGGACGGGAAGATTCTGGTTCTCGCCAATGTGCGCAATATGAGCGCCCGAACCGTTGAGAGGATCCAAGGGTTGCAGGCTAAGGTCTTGGCCACCTACATGACCTCCTATCGCTCCGATTCCAACGAGCCCTGGGCGGGGAACAACTTTGCCTTGGCAGACTTGCTGGGCATTCGTTTCCACTCTTGGGTTGGGGCTGGTGAGAAGGTGGCCAATCTCCACCTGACGGAAGGGCTAGGCGGTCGAGAACTACCGCTTGGCCGGGGTCAGGCCATGCTGGTGTCGAGGCAAAAGTCGAGCCGGGTTTTGGCCCGCTGGTCCGACGGTGAGCCTGCGATCGTTGAGTCTGAGCGCGGAATCTTTTTGGGTGAGGACCTGTTCTGCCCAGAGAATAGCGATAGCAAGCCCGTGCTTGAGTTGCTCGCTCAGATTCTGAATCGCTTGCAGCCCAATGTCGCTCGACTTCCGAAGCGCGTCACCTATTCTGAACTGCCCCACCCGCCGGCGACCGAGCTGAGGAAGTGCGGGCGTAGAGTTCGGGTTGGATTGGGAACTCTCCAGGGAGAAACGCTCCTGCGGTCTTCTCAGAAGCTGACTGTCAATGGACGCTCACAGTTCAAGTTCCACCGATGGACAAAGAATCAAGAGCTGGAAGTGACGGGAGAGCCCTACGTGGAGGTGCTCCGTTTGCGGGAGAATGGAAGCTATCGTTGGGCGGCCTATCGGGGAACCTTGAATATCTCAGCGGACGGCTCTGTGGTGAACGCTCTCGATTTTGAGGAGTATCTCAGCGGCGTCGTGCCAGGGGAGGTTCCGTCCTACTTTCCTCAGGAGTCGCTCAAAGCCATGGCGGTGGTGGCCCGCACCTACGGACTGTCCCACTTGGGACGGCACACAAATTTTGACGTCTGCGACACCGTTCATTGTCAGGTGTATCGCGGGTTGGGTCAGGAGTCTGAGGCGACAAACTTGGCTGTCTCAGAAACCACCGGAGAGCTTCTCACCTTTGCCGGGGAGCCGGTGAATGCTCTCTTTCACGCCGTCTGCGGAGGCACGACGGCGTCCTCGACCGAGGCCTGGCCTGGGGGAGCCGAGAGGCCCTATCTGTGCAGTCGAGACGATGGTCGTTTCTGTGCCGATTCCGGTCGCTATCGATGGCACGAAGAATACAGTCGTGAGGATCTGACCCAGAAGCTGCGAGAGGGCCTCAGAAAGATGGAGGGGGAGGACTTTCAGGGTCTGTCGACATTGCTCAGCCTGACCGTTGAACAAAGGAGTCAGAGCGGTCGCGTGAAGGTCTTGAAAATCGAGGCTCCAGAGGCGACCTACCGAGTTGAGGGGGATGCGATCCGCTGGTTGTTCAGCGCCGGCGAGATCGGCACAACCGGATTGCAGAGCACGCTCTTTGAAGTGAGCACTGAGGGAGACCGGACCATTTTTGACGGAGGGGGATGGGGCCACGGAGTTGGCCTTTGTCAGCAAGGTGCCAGTGGACGAGCCCTGGCGGGCCAATCCTACCGTACAATTCTGGAGCACTACTATCCCAACACCGCTTTGACCGCTTGGCAAGATTGGGACAGACGAGCAGCTAAGAACTAAGCAGCCAGGGCTGGCTTGTGAAAGGGGCCCAAAGGGGGATGCCCCGAGTCGTCGTGCGAGGGGCGTGAAACGGGCTTCAGTCGGCTTGAAGGGGGACTTTTGCAGGGCCAGAAGCGGTCCCCCATGAGTGAATACCTCTCCCTTTCTTGGTCCATGCAGGCCGTGATACGAAGCGGCTTTGCCCTCTGCATGATCGGTATGCTGGGTTTAAGCCTACCCAGCGCGCATCGTTTTTTTGGCAGCAGCAAGTCCAACGGATACGCCGACGACGAGCCGATCCTCAACGTTCTGTTTAGCCCCTTAGGTCGGGTGCTCGTGCTGGCGAGTTGGTTCGCTGCGGCGATTTGGCTGTTGCTGGACCAACACACCGTCTTGGCCTCTTTGGTCTGTCTTGTGTGGTGTCGTTTCTGCTTTATTGGCTTGAGATGGAGGAGCATCAGTCGAGGCATGGGGGCTCCAGGGTTTATGCTCTATTGGTTGTCGGCCTTGGTGTTCTTTCTGGAGTACACCCGGTTCTACGACCCCTCTGGCACCTTGAGAGTCTTGGCGATCTTGACCTTCAAGGTCGATTTTGCCGTGATCATGCTCTGTGCCGGTCAGTACAAGCTCTTCAGTGGATACCCCCAGAACAACGGGATGGAGCGTGGAATGGTCAATCCCTGGTGGGGGAGGCTCCGAGCCTTCTATCAGCCCCTACCACCCGATTCTTTGGTCTTTCGTTTTTTTAATCACTGCGCCTATCTAGGCGAGCTCGTGGCCGGGGCTCTCATGCTCTATGCCCCCTGGTCCGAGCTGGGCGGCCTGTTTATGGCCGGTAGCTTCATCTTTATCTTCGCTCACATCAAGTTGGGCTTTCTGTGCCCCACGGTGATCGCCAGCTGCCTTCTGTTTTGCCATCCTGGAGGGTGGCTGGATTCACTGTTGCCGACTGTGGCCCATTCGGTTCCCGCGAGCGTGCCGTTTTGGGTGCACGGGATCAACTTTTTCTTGGCCGCTTTCTTGCTCTCGTACCTAGTCCTGTTACCCTTCATGAAATTGGGGACCTACTACAACTTCTACGGAAAAAAACGCTTGCCTGATCGATGGCAAGCCTTCCAGGACCGATGGACAAATCTGTGGGGCATCATCATCTGGCGCGTCTTCACCATCGACAACACCAACTTCTACATCAAGCTCTTTTTGCAAGACCGAGACTCTGGTGAGCGCGAACTCTATTCCCAGCCCGGTCGCTTCGAATTCTCCAAGGGGATTCGCTACTGCCACGTTTGTGAGTTTGTCTGCTTTGTTTCGATCTTCACGACCCTAAAGTACTTCCCCAGCAACTCCCCCTTGTTCACCAAGAAGCTTCTTCGCTACGCCCGAACGATACCGTGCTCTCGCGACCAGGTTTTGGTATTCCAGTGGGTCGACATCAAGAAGGAGGACAATCGCTTTCTGGATGTGGCCAGCAAGGAGTATCGCGTGGACCTTCTGAGCGAGGAGTTGACGGTGACGGACCTTGCCGATGGAACGACCGCCACGGACTCTCTTCGCTACTCGGATCTTGTCGAGGGGGCCCAGGTGGGCTCCTATGCCCCTTCGGGCAAGTAGGCAGGGAGTCGTGATAAGAACCGTGAAATTTCCCCAGGAGCAAGGAGCGTCGCTATGATCAACACCCGTTTCAACAACCTCACGAGAGCCAAGTTTACGAGTCCACCGACCACCACCACCCAGCAACAGGAGAGCGTTCCTGAGAATCTGGATACGGTGACTTTTTCGGCCGCTAAGGCGAAATCTGGACCCGGCATTGGAACTCTTCAGAAGGTTGGATTGGGGATCGGTCTGGCGGTCGCTTTGGGCGGAGCCTTTGTGGCTGGTGTTCATTTTTCAGAAGCGCCTCAAGAGCCGACCCTGGAGAGCCAGGTTGAAGACGCCGGCATCAGTCTCAAGCGTGGCTTCCAGGACCTTAAGAAAGACCTCAAGCGAGGGGGGGAGGATTTTAAGATCGGCTGGAAGCGTGGTTTCGAGGATGCCCAGAGCGATCCCACTCCAGAGAAACAGTTGCAGCGGGACCTTGAGGACTTCGGCCGTGATCTCAAACGCGAGGGTCAGGATCTCAAGGAGGACGTCTCTCGCTCCGCCAAAGATCTGTGGAAAAAGATCACGAAGTAGGGTCGCTGCTCTTGCGGGCTTGAGCGTCTGCGATGGCCAGTTCGGCCAACTCTTCAAAGCTCCGACGCGGTCGTCGTCTGACCCGACTCTGATACCTTCCAGCTAGTGACAAGAGGAAGGTGAGTCCGTGGAG
>CAZVVF010000354.1:0-5165 GCA_964630575.1 uncultured Burkholderiales bacterium
ACCGTTCTCCATTTCCGCGATCCACTCACTCTGGCTGAGAGAATCATTGGTATCGAGATTCAGGGATTCGGCTTGATACAGAGTATCGTTGGTCAACCATCGACCTGAGGTCAGGGTCTCCACGGCTTTCTGAAGACCCTTGGCGGCAAGGGCTTGGACCAGGGCCTCTGGTACCGAATCCGAGCCGCTCCGAGGCGGAGCATTGCCCGCCATCTCATCATAGGTTCGAACATTCCCGGCCTGGAGGTAGGAGAGGGCTAGAAAGTTCCACAGCAGCGAGTTCTCAGCCGACTGATGGTCGAAGCCACGACCGAACTTCGATTCCAGGTCCGAGCAGTTTCCAGCCAGTGTGGCTTCTAGGACAAAACTCCAGTCGACTTCCTCTTCGGTCTCTAGAGCAAGACTGGCAACGGGGCCCACGGTGTTCCAGCCGTTAAAGTCCCACCAAGTTCTTTCCAGGTCGATCAAGACGCTCTGCCGGGGATCGTTTTGGGTAAACTGAAGATCGAAATACCTTGGGGTGGTTTCGTCCAGAGGGGCCGCTTGGGCTCTGGTCCAGATCTTGTTGGCCGCTTCATCCTTGCCGTTCGAAGCGGCCGAGATAGAGAGCAGGAAGAGGTTGAGGCGCTCGTTGCCCGCCTCTGAGATTCGCCGATACCGCGCCACCAAGCTCTCTTGAGCCTGGGGCCAATTGGCCTCGGCCATGAAGGCTAACGCCTCCCCCAATTCTGTGTCCAAAGCGCATTCGTTCACGCTCTGTTCATTCTCCAGTCGGTTCCTGAGTCCCTATGAGAGCAAGCTGGTTTCCCGCAGGGGGAGGAGCCGAAGGGGCTTGTTTGGTAAAGTCCACCCAGCATGAAAAAATTACCCTTTGCCGTTTCTATTCCCCACGGCGGAACCGATATCCCAGAAGAGTTCGTGGCCAACGTAAAAGCGTCGGCTGAATGCATGAAAGAAGATGTCGACCACCTTACCCGAGAGATCTGCGACATCCCGGAAGAGCGATTGCGCCATCTCTTGTCCTTCTCGACCAGTCGAACCTTTGTGGATCTCAATCGACCACCCGACGCCTTCGGTGTGGACCATCCCGATGGGGTTGTGAAGCGCTTGACCCATCTCAAGAAACCCGTCTTTCACGAATTTCCGAGCGAGCAAACCGTGTCTCGTGTTTTGCAGCGACTCTACACGCCCTATCATCAGAAGCTAAAAGCCGTCACCGAGGACCCAACAGTGCGACTCACCCTCGACTGCCACTCCATGTCTCCTCGCGCCCTTCCGGCTTCGCCTGATGAACTCGGAGCCGAGCGCCCAGCTATCTGTCTGGGTCACAAGGGAGGTAAATCCGCTAGCTTAGAAACGATCATGACGCTGCGAGACATCATGGCTCAGGTCTACGAATTGCCGGTCAATGAGATCGTCATCGACAAACCCTTCAATGGAGGGTACATCACCGGCGCCTACGGTTCGCCGGAGACCCCCTTCATTCAAATTGAATTCAGTCGAGGCTTCTACATGGGCGATCAGGTGGGTCATCCAGCGCCTTCGCTCAGCGATCGCGAGAAGGAGCTTTGGGCCGGTCGTTTCTCGGATACTCTGGAAATGCTTGCCAAAAGCAGTATCTTCCGTTAGATATAGGTTCGGACTTTCAGTTGTTGGCCAATTGAAACCCATGGGGGAATAGTTTAGACGGAATTCCTAGCTCGTTGTTGCCAGGAGTCCCGGCGACGGCCGCAAAGGCCTATGATTCGAGGGGGTATGTGGTGTTCGTCGCCCACAGACCGATAAAAAAAGGAAAAAACCCATTGTCCACCGTTAAAGAACGCACTCAGCCAACCTTTCAGGAACTCAAACCTAGATGGCAAAAAGTCTCTAAAGAACGAAAGACCATTCTTCGCCTACTCTCTCTCTTTTATCTTCCGACTCGTTTGACCCCACTGCGAGAATCTCTCAAGCGCCTCAAAGAAGTGGCCAGAGAGCACAAAATGAGAGGACCTTTTGAGTTCGATATACCCGAGGCCCTCAAGTCTCTGGAAGAAGATGACCTCGTGGTCGTGGACAAGAACGCCTACCGTTTGCCGCACGAACTTCGCGAAGAGGTGACGGCCGAGCTCCTGAAATCGGGTCATTTTCAGGCCTTTTTTAAGTCTCTCCCTAAAGCGAGTAGTCTGACCAAAGCCCTGCGAAGCTTTCCTGAAGCTGTCCGCGATTTTCGCTTGGACGTCTACCGTGGTGATCGGCAAGAGTTCTGCCTGTCGCTCGCCGACTTGGTCAAGACCTTTCCCGAGGATTACGAAAGACTGTTGCCCCTCTGCCGCATAGCCGCCGGTCATCACAGCTCCGACTGGCTCGATCACATCGAGAGTGGTATCCGCGCCCTCTTGGTCCAAGGCGTCATTCTCAAGGGCAGTCAGCGTTTGGAGCCAGGCCCTAGTGTCATCGCTTGGCTCTCCAAGAATTCGACGACCAATCGAACCTTCCGACAGCTCTACTTGGAACAACTCTTTCTCAGCGGCAGCAACAAGGTCAAAAATCTGATCAAGGACGAACCTCTTTGCCCTGCTCACGCAGGCTGGTTCGAGTTTTCCAAGGGGCGTTACGCCAAAGCGCGCTTGCTCTTTGAGGAGGGTCTTGTCGCCTCGCAGCGGGAGACCTCGGGCAAAGTCTCTCTGGTAGGTTATCCCGGATTTCTCTACCCTCTGACTCTGGTCAAAGCCGAGAAGTACGAGCAAGCTCGTCGCTACCTCAACGGTTTGCGCGGCTTGGACATGAAAGCTCTGCTGTGGCTTGTGGAGATTCGTCAGCGCGGGGGAATAGGGGAGCCGCTCTGGTTGCCTCGCTTGCGCAAGCAAGACCCGGCCCTCTCCGGTACGGAGCTTCTCAATTGCGTACTCTGCCTCTACTGGGCTGGTTTGGAAGAGGCCACGGAGTTCATTCCACGTTTGGAAGACCTCTGTAGCAAAGCTGAAATCGGTGGATTCGGATGGGTGGTCACCGAGTGTACGGCCCTCATCAATGTGCTGAAGGGCCAGCTGAGCGACACCCCAGTCAAGGACAGCAAGAAAAATTCCACGGCCCTTTTGGACGTTCTTCAACCGACCGAGGCTTGGCGAAGGACGCTGGATGCTCTCAAGCAGGTCGCTCACGAGATTGGGCCGCAGACCGACGAGCGTGTGGTTTGGCGGATAGAGGACGACGGGGGACAGTTCTCAGCGAAGCCACTGATGCAGAAGCGCTCCAAGCGCGGTGGGTGGACCACCGGGCGGGAGCTCTCGGCGGCACGCATTCTCAACAAGCACGCGGATTGCTTGTTGGAGCAAGACCGTTCGGCGCTCCGCACCCTGGTTCAGGGACTCGATGCCTATCGCGTCGGTGACGAGAGCACGCTGGCGGAGTTGGTGGGACACCCCTACGTGTTCTGGGAAGACCAGCCCGACATGAAAGTGGAGATCGAGAAAGGCGCACCGGAACTTCGGGTTCTGCAACAGGGTGATCAGATCGTCATAGATATCCAGCCTGTTCTGCCTTACTTCAGCGCCGATGTGGGAGTGCTCTCCGAGGGCTCTCACCGCGTGCGGGTCTACCGCCTCAGTGAGGCTCAAAAAGCCATCGCCCAAGTGTTGGGGAAGGGCTTCAAGGTTCCGAGCAAGGCGCTCGATGATATCTCCTTGACCGTAGAGGCTCTCTCTCCAGTCATCGGTGTTCAATCTGAGTTCGGTGGAAATTTCGCTGGTGCCAAACCGGTCGATACAAACTCCGATCTGCATCTTTTCGTCTTGCCTCACAACGCAGGACTCAAATTCGAAACACGGATTATGCCGTTGGGAGAAGAGGGACCTCTCCTTCGACCCGGTCAGGGTGGTCGCACCGTTGTGGCCGAAACCAAAGAGGGGCGTCTGCAAACGGTTCGAGACTTCGACACCGAGATGGCCGGTCATGCCCTCTTGATGAAACGTTGTCCAAGCTTGCGCAAGCACAGCATGGGCGGGTTCGATTTCTCGGTGGAGGACTCTGTCGACTGCTTGGAGATTCTCGATGCCCTAGCTCAGGGCGACGACCTGGATATCACCTTCCATTGGCCCGAGGGCAAATCGATGACGGTGAGCAAAGCTCAGGAGCCAGCCGAGTTCCAGATGAAGAAGAGCAACGATTGGTTCGCTGTGGAGGCCACTCTCAAGGTGGACGAAGACACCATCCTCGATGCTCAGCATCTCTTGGAAGCCTACCGAAACGGACACGGTCTATTCCTTTCACTGGGTCACTGTCGTTTCGTCGCGTTGACCGAAAAGATCAAGAAGCAGCTCGAGCGTCTCAACGACCTGGCCACCACCAATGGAGAAGAGTTAACCCTCCATCCGCTCGCCGCCATGGCTTGTTTTGGGACCGACGCCGAAGGTGTCGCCGGTGACAAAAACTGGAAGAACCTGCGCGAGAACGTGAACAGAGCGATGGAAAGCGTGCCCAAAAAACCATCGACCTTGCAAGCCAAATTGCGGGATTATCAGGAAGTCGGCTTTCAGTGGATGGTTCGACTCGCCGAGGCGGGTATGGGAGCGTGTTTGGCTGACGATATGGGTCTCGGAAAGACCCTCCAGGCCCTCACCGCCATTCTCGTTCGCGCGGTGAAAGGACCGACGCTCGTCGTCGCGCCGACTTCGGTCTGTCCCAACTGGATCGATGAAGCCCAACGCTTCGCACCATCGTTGCAGCCCAAACTGTTTTCCGAAGGGGACCGCGCTAAGATGGTCTCTGAGGCTGGACCTTTCGATATGATTGTGGTGAGCTACGGTCTGATGACCAGAGAGACGGAACTGTTCGCCTCTCGCACCTGGCAAACGCTGGTTCTCGACGAGGCTCAGGCCATCAAGAACTATCAGACCAAGCGCTTTCAGGCAGCGACCGAGATCCCCGCAGAGTTTCGCGTGGCAACAACGGGAACACCGATCGAGAACAATCTCGACGAACTCTGGACCTTATTCCACTACTTGAATCCGGGTCTGTTAGGCAGCCGTGACATGTTCACGAAACGCTTTTCCAACCCCATCGAGAACGGCAGCGATCCCAGAGCCCGTGCGCGTCTGCGAGACACCGTAAAGCCCTTTATCCTGAGACGACTCAAGAGCGAGGTCCTTCACGAACTGCCACCTCGAACCGAGATCACGCTGCGC
>CAZVVF010000355.1:0-5162 GCA_964630575.1 uncultured Burkholderiales bacterium
CGGCTCGCTTCTTGCACGCCATACACCGAAGGGCCAAAGGCGACTCGATTGAGGTAGGCTTCGAGCAACTCGTCTTTGGAGTAGAGAAGCTCGAGTCTTGTGGCCCAATAGAACTCTGAGAGCTTCGACCCGAAGGTACGAGCCTTGGGCCCGTCGAGCGTCCGTAGGAGCTGTTGGGTAAGAGTCGAGGCTCCCGAGACGATTCTACCGGCTAAGATGTTGTCTTTGCTGGCTCGGGCCATGGCTAAGGGATCGAGCCCGAAGTGATAGTAAAAGCGCTGGTCTTCCGCTTGCAGGACGCAATCGATGAGTTCCCGAGGCATCCGGTCGAGACTGAGCCAACTGTTGACCCCATCGCGAGCGGAAAGCTCCCGACGCATGGGTTGGCCGTTTCGGTCCAAAAGAATGAGAGAGTTGTTGGCCCGCAGGTCCCGATATTGATCGGGAACCGGCGGGAGAAACAAGAGGACAGCCAGAGCCAACGTCAGGATGACAATTCGTTTCCATCTCAGCTTGAGCCAGGCCACCACTCTACTCATGGTGCTATTTCACTGTGATCGTGCTTTCAGCGGTCCGTCCGAAAAGCTCCGGATGGTACATCTCCTCGGCTTGGGCGGCAGGATAGAGATAGGTTCCTGGCGTTTGGGCCCTCACGAGGTACTCGTAGGTGTGTTCACCCGGGGCCAGGGCATCGGCGAAGAGCAACACTCTGTCGGAGTAGTCCTCGAAGCGCTGAAAGGTCATCCAGCTGGGTTGTGACCCTCGTTTGAGAATCTCCGAGAGCTTTTTGGACTCGGTGGCAAAATCCGTTTTCACCACCGAGAGCCCGGCTGGGATGGGGCTCTTGAGTACCACGTAGCGCCGTAGCTCAGGGGCAATGACACTGAGGTGTACCTTGTAGAGTCTTCCTCCCACAAAGCTGCCGACGGGCTTGCCATCGAGGTCTGTCACACTGCGCAGAACCGTGAGCCCCTCGTCTTTAGCGGGACTGGCTTGGGTATCTTCATAGCTCAGGGCTATGTTGTAGTAGAGTCGGCCCTCGCCAGATTTTTTGAGGTTCACTTGGGGCTTGCTCGCCGGCTTCACGCTCTCGCTGATGGTGGCGTGTTTCAAGGTTTTGGAAAACGACTTTTCACCGACTTGCTCGCCATCGAACTTCACGCTGACCGAGAAGTCCGGCTCGTCTTTTTCAAAGGGTTTAGCATAAGCCACGAGCGCTGAAAGGGCGGCTGCATTGTTGGCGGTCGTGCCCCAGGTTCCGTCTTTCTGGCGGGCTTCGAGCAACCAGGTTACGATCTTGTCACTCAGGGGTACCGGTTGCTCCGTGGCCAACAGCGCCTCCAACACCAATCCCGTATCCCGTGTGTCGCTGGAAAAGAGCCAGGGTGTTGCTGTCTCATCGATCTCGAAGTAGGCGGTGGCATTCTCAACTTTGAGGCTGTTGTTGAGTTCTTGGGAAAGAGTCTGCACGCTCTTCTTCTCGTCGAGTCGGTAAGCGGCCTTGAGCAGAAGAGCTTTACCGGCGACCGGCATTTTGCTGCGCTTGTCCATCAATTTGTTGAGATAGGCTTTACCGCTGAATCCATACTTGGTGAGGGCTTCAAGGGCTGCCGCTTCACAGACCAGGTCGCCTGATTTGGAGAGTTCCAGGCTACCTGTGGTCTTTCCATCTAAGTAGGACTTGAGATAGTTGCGCGCTTTGTCCAACCAGGGGCCCTTGACCTCATAACCCTGCTGTTTGGCCAGGTGTGCGGTGCTCACGGCTTGAGCGGTAAGGAGAGGGTGAGCGTACAGGGAGTCGGGCCAAAGCTTGAGCCCGCCGTTGGAGTGTGCATAGCTCGGCATAAGGTCCAGGCTCTTCTGAACGGTGGCTTTGACCTTGGCTTCATTCCAACCCGAGAGCTCCATCTGCTGGACCAACTGGTCTCCATAGAGCAAGGGCGCGATACGCGAGAGGCGTTGTTCGAGACACCCGTATGGATAGTCCAGCAGCGCGGTTACGCTCTCTTCTAGGCCGAGCAAGATCGAGGAGGACAGGCCGATGTCGACCTTCGCGGTGTCGGCCAGAGCCGTACTGGGAACCTCCAGGGGTTGATCGAGTTCGCCTTCGTCGAGGTGACCCGTTTGGGCAAGATTGATTTTTTGCGTGGCCAACTGAAGGGGGACTTCGAACTCGACACCGTCTTGCTCGCTTCCCATCTTACCGGCGAATCGCAATTTGGCGGTCCCCACCTCTTTGGCTTTGAAGGCGAAGAGCAGTTCGCGTTCCTCGTTGGCCTTGAGGTAGATCTCTTTGGGCTCGACGGACGGGGCCTCGACCCCCTCCGATTCCATGGAGACCACGACCGTCGCGCCTTTATCGGTCCCATTGACGGCCAGAACACCGGCCTGAAAGTCGTCGCCTATGCGGGCAAAGGCTGGGGCGGACGGTTTGAGAATCAGAGGCTTGGTGGAAATGATCTCAGCCTCGGCAGCCCCACATCGGGTATCGCCGGTGATGGCCGTGGCCATCACTCGGAAGGTCGTGAGATTTTCCGGGAGAGTGAAGCGAACCTCGGCTTCTCCCTGACTGTCTGTTACGATCTGCGGTTCCCACACGGCGGTGGATTTAAAATCTTTGCGAAAGCCGGGGTTGTAACCGCCTCCGCCGCCTTGGTCCTCACCCTTGGTGCCGTAGCTCCGTTGGCCGATGACGTCACGTCGGCTCTCACTGGTCTTGACCGCGAGTGGAAGCGTTCCGTAGTAGGTGTCAAAGAGGTCGGGGGTCTGAAAGTTTATAAGGTTCAGGACACCGACATCAGCGGCGGTGAGGCTGAGTTCGGCTCTTACCGGATTTCCCTGAGCATCGGTGACCTTGAGTTTTGTGACGACCTCGTCCTTCGGCCCATAGCGTTTGGCATCGGTTTCGATGGTGACCTTGAGCCGTTTGCTGTCCGGCGATACAGGCAGGTTGAGGTAGCCGATCTTGAAGGCGGGTTTGCCGGTGTCCTCGGTGTCGTCGGGCGTGGGTGGGGTGACGCGGCCGCGGAACAACATCACGGAGACGTAGAGGTTGGGAAGGTGTTCCTCGGTGAGGGGGACTTCAAGGACAGGAGTGCTGCCTTTCACAGTGGTCGTGTAGCTATGGAGAATGAGGTCCCGTTCATAGGTGACGACGGCGGTCGCCTCTTCGAAGGGGTTCTTGATCAGTATTTTGGCTTTTTCGCCCGGCGCGTAGCGGAGCTTGTCGGGAACGAGTTCGACCTCGTCGCCTTCAGAGCGACCCCAGGGAACATAGCCGGAGCCGTGAGCGTAAAAACTGGTTTCGCTCAGGATCGTATTGTTCTTACTGTCGGTGGCGCTGGCACGGACGATGAAATAGCCGGATTCTGAGGGGGTGACCGTGACACTGTTGGTCGCTTTGTCGGAGGTGTGAGTGGTGGTCTGGACCACCTTGTCTTCTACCTCAGTGACCCATCGGAAGCGGCCGTCGACGTCAGACTTTTTAACAGAGTTCCACTCTCTTCGAACGAGTTCAATCTTGAGCTCTTTGTTTCCAACGGGAGTTCCCTCAGGGCTGAGGGTCACGACTTGAACCTTGACTGGGGCCTTGGAGGGCAGAAAGGTGGAGGCAGGCTTAAGACCGATTCTATATTCGCCTCGAGCGACCGGTACCGATTGAGAGCCGGTGATGGAGCGACGGTTTGATGAGGTCACGGTCGCTTCCACAACCAGGTCGGCGTCGCCCTTGTAAGGGATTCCCTCTAGAGCGACTCGACCGGAAAAGAGACCTTTGTTGTCGGTGGTCGCTTTGTCTTCTTGAATCGTCTTCGTGTCATCGCGGTCGTCTTCGGGAGCATAGCTGGGTCCAAAATCATACCCAGGGTAATCCTTGGAGCTATAGACGGCAGGCTCGATACGGGCGCTCCACTCGATCGGAGAATCGACCATAGGGGCTCCAAAAAGCCACTTGGCTGCCACCTCGAAATTGGCTTCGCCCCCCATAACGAGAGCTTTGCTCTTGGACGTCACGTCCACTTCGAACTGGGCTGCTTCGAACTCTTCTACACGAAAGGTTGCTCCTGCGACCCGCGCAGAAACATCCCATTTTTTGGCCAACTCTTCCTGGATAGAGTAGTCCACTCGGTAGGAGCCGGTTGGGGCTTTTTCACCGAGTTTGAGCGTGTGGTGAAAGGTTCCAAACTCACTGAGGGAGACTTTGCCGTCCTCGATCTTTTGATCCCGAGAGTCTTTGACCACAAAGGTCAGTTCACCGGTCTGTGGCAACGTCCACTGGCCACCTTCACGGTCTCTCAAGGAGCCCTTCAGGTGAACCTCTTCGCCGGGGCGGTAGAGGCCGCGTTCGGAATAGACCTCAGAGGTCAGATAGTGATTCGAATTCGACCATCTCTGAGAGATGTCGAACTGCCAAAGGTATATCTCTCCAAAGCCACCATTGGCAATGTAGACTTCGTCTTGGCCTTTTTTGAGCAAGAGCGACAAGGCCGGTGAAGAGTATTCGTCGGTACCGGGATCGACGAGAAGGTCCGACCAACATGGGGCCTTCACGAGGCCCTCTTTGTCGCTCTGCCCTTTCCATACGGGGCGGCCTTTACCATCAAGAACGATGGCTTCTGCTCCCTCAACGGGCTTGGCTTGGTCGAGGGTCGAAGCGAAGAAGACGCTGTTTTCGGCACTGAATTTACCAGTGGCACCGAGGTTTGTAACCTGCGCGAGACCTCTCCGGTGGGTGACCTCGTTCTTAGAATCGTAGAGGTCTACTTGGTAGTAGACGAACCCATACTTGTCGTTTTTGAGAACCTCTTTAAGATCGAGTTTGTAGTCGAATATCTCGTTGCGGGGGCCGTCGAGGGTTATAGTTTTGTCGACGCTGAACGGCTGACCTGGAGTGAAGGGTTTGCTTCCCCACAGCCAGTCGTGGTTCTGGCTCGTCAACAGCTCGACCATGGAATTGCGGTCCAGCTTCACCATGCGATAGGTGAGCTTCTCGATGTTGCGCAATCCCATGGGGATGGTCACGGTGTCGTTGGCTTCCAACACGGCGATGCCTTCGGGAACGTTCACCAGCGGGCTTCGGTCGCCGGTCTTCCACTGGAACGTGACGTCTTGGCCTAGCTTCTGACCATGGATGTCACTGAGGTTACCGTCGATGGTAAAGGTGT
>CAZVVF010000356.1:0-5159 GCA_964630575.1 uncultured Burkholderiales bacterium
AAGACCCCGATTATAGACTGAGCATCGACGGTCTGCCCGAGAACCTTCGTCTTCGGTCTGTGGGCGAAACCGGTAAACTGCTCCTGCGAATCTATCCCCGTAAGAACATTTGGGAGCGAGGCCCACTGGAGGAGTTCGTGAGTCAGGTGCGCGGTGCCGATCCCGTTTCCATCGGTGCGCCGGTGATGATCTTGCATCACACCTCCATCCTGAAGGGGGCTTTTGAAACGTCGGGTCTCTACGCCCTGGGGGCGGTGACCCTGATCCTTCTGCTCTACTTCCGCTCTGTGCGGTGGACACTTTTGGCTCTCTTTCCGTTGGCTCTCGGGGTCTTTTTCATGCTCTTCGTTATGGAGCGTTGCGGAGTCAATTTTAATCCCGCTAATTTCATGGGGCTGCCACTGCTCCTCGGAGTAGGCCTGGACTTTGGAATCCACGTGCTTCATCGAGTCAAGGAGGAGGGGCGAGCGAATATGTTTGACCACTCAACCGGACCTGCCACGGCTGTGTCGGGCCTTACTACGATTTGTGGATTCGGTACGCTGGCTCTGGGTGGGCATCAGGGCGTGGCGAGTTTGGGCCTGGTCTTAGCTTCTGGAGTGGCTGGAATTCTGTTTGCCGCTTTGGTCGTCTTGCCAGCGTTGTTGACCGTCGTTTGGGGAGATTCGCTCAGGGGGCGGACTTCGAGTTCAGGCCGAGAGTCGAGCGAGGATGCCTCCCGTTCCCTCTCTGCCTAGGCTGAGGTTGGGGGAGTTCTATCCCGCTATCCCTCTATCCCGAGTAGTACGGCAGCAGGTCTTGGACGCGAAAGAGGCAGTCGATCAGGTCTTCTGAAAAGTGGAGACCCGCCTGTTCATGGAGATGCTCCAGAGCCTTTTTGTGGCTGATGGCCGGGTCGTAAGGACGATGGGTCACCAGGTGGTCGTAGTAGTCAGCCAGTCCGACCAGTTGCGCGTTCAAAGGGATTTGGTCTTCCTGTAGACCGTGGGGGAAGCCGCTCCCATCCCACTTTTCGTGGTTTTTCAAAATGGCGTCGTGCACCGAGATCCCTTCTGGAATGAGGTTGCGGTTGATACAGTTCGCGCCGTCCTCTGGATGTCCCATGAGGAGTTCAACCTCTTCGTCGGTGAGCAGATCGTCAGCTTTGTCGAAGATGTCGTCAGGCAGACTCACCTTTCCGATGTCGTGAAGCAGTCCACCAAAGCGTGCAGAGCGGATCTCGTTCTCGGAGAGTTCGAGGTCCCTGGCCAAACAGCGGGCGATATCGGCGACCCTGAGAGAGTGGTCGTAGAGAGCGTCACTGTAGCCTTTCAGCATCCTCAGGACCAGCTGTAGGAAGTCGCGCTCTTTCTGAGGCATGGTCGGGTCCTGCATCTCGGCTCCGAATTCGACGAGCAACTCTCCCATCGCTCGGTTGTCCCGCGAAACAGCGCGCGCTAGTGGAGTCAACCCGAAAAAGTCAGCGGCATTCACTCTGGCACCGTTGACGAGAAGAAACCTCACCAGTTGCAGATTGTCGTTGTCCACGGCTATGTGGAGCGGCGAGCGGCCGTCGATGTCCGGTTTATCGAGCGACGCCCCGGCCAACGCAAGAGTTTCAATGATGGCTTCGTGTCCTACGTTGAGAGCAGCGTGAAAGGGTGTCACCCCAAATCTATTTTCAGCGTTCGGTCGAGCACCGTTGGCGAGATGACGAACGACCTCGCTCTGCTCCTTGTTCAAAACCGCGTGATAGAGCCGAGTGGAGCCAAACTGGTCTGTCGCGAGCGTTGCCATCTTGAGCACGATGGTGAACTCCTCGCGACAACTCTCGAGCAAGTTGGTCAACTCCGGTGTCAGGAGTCCGGGAGGCGCGTTGATGTGGAGCTTTTCGTCGGTCGCCGTGACTCTGATCTTAGATTTTTCGAGGTCCTCGACAAGGTCGAGCAGACGGCCTGACTGGACGTGTTGGGAGAATCGATGAAGAATGCCAGAAGTCATAAAAGCTGGGTTCTTAGCCGGGCTGACCAGAACCTCTCGACCGGCCCGGTCGGGCTGCTATCGCTTAACATTTCCCTCTGGACCTCCGTTTACAAAAGCTTTGAACTTCAGGGTTGACCATCCGTTGCCTTGCTTGTTCTGAATGAAGGAGTAGCTCGTGTATCGCTCAACGCCGTCTCCGTCGGTGTCGGCCCAGAGTATGGTTCCCTGGATCTTGCGGTACTCAACAAGGGTATCGGTGTAACGCCCGTGGTTCCAATCGGAGGTGACCGCTACGTCGGCGATCTCCCCGGGCGACTTGGCAACCGGTCCAACCAGAGCGCGCTTCATCTGCTCTTTGATGCTGTTGAGGTCGGACCCTTGATAGGTGCTCTCAGGAAAGGACCCGGCGCTGAACGATGCACCTTCAGCCACATTGATGGTGAACTCACCTTCGGCCATCGGCTTGGACTTGTACTGTCCGAGCGTCGAGTAGAAGGTGAGCTTTATTGTGTGCTTTCCGGGTTTGAGTCGAGAGGCGACCTTGATCCACGGGTCCGTGATATTCTTCTCTCCGAACTCCGGGCGATCCGGGGCCAGATTGAGTTGCCAGGTGGTCCAATCCTGCAACGCCTTGGCGCTGACTTTGCCCAGGGCAAAGGTCTGAAACTTGATGTTCTGGGGTACGCCGTCCACGCTGAGATCTAGCTCCCACGATCCGTCTCTGTGGGCATCGGTGTAGGGCTCTTGAGTTTGGCTGTGAGACAGGGGCGTGTTGGCCATCGACTGCTTAAAGTACATGCGTCCGTAGATCGGCTCTCCCAGTTCAAAGCTGGTCTTGAGTTTGCTCGGGTCTTCCTTCTTGAACGGAATCTCTCGGTTGGAAAAGACGATCTTTCCAACGTTGGACGAGTGGGTAGGGCTCGTCATACCTTGGTCGGCCTGGGCCAGGCCAACCAGCAGAGCCAGGAGGAGAAAGTGGAGGAGTGTTTGGCTAGTTTTCAATGGAGTGGGTTCCTTTCTCGTCGTGTGAACACTATGTTTGCGCTTAGGCTTCTTTCCAAGTTGTTGGGCTCCTTGAAATTGGGTTTCTCAAAAGTTTTGTCTCAGAAGAGTTCTGGGCCAGTCTGCTATGGTATATTGAGGCCCATGCAGTGGCAAATATTGGAGAGAGCACAAAATAGGCGCTCCAAGGAGATATGCCTGATTACGCCGTCAGGCGGGGGAGATATTCATGTGGCGCTGGGTTATCCCAATACCTACCGCGTGGGCATGTCTCACCTCGGTATTCAGCTTATTTACGCCTTTCTCAATCAGATTCCAGGCGTTGTTTGCGAGCGTTTCTTTCTACCGGACGACGACGAGATGGAGTGGTACGAGAAGTCGGGTTCGACACTTCTTACTCTGGAGACGCAGCGACCGGTATGCGACCATGATCTGGTTGCTTTCACCTGCGCATACGAACCCGATTACGTCAATATTCTAAAGCTGCTGGAGATGGCGGGTTTACCGCTTTGGCAGGCCGAGCGAACGGACCGAGACCCCTTGGTTCTCTTGGGAGGGGCTGTTACGCTCCTCAATCCAGAACCGGTCGCAGATTTCTTCGATTTTATCTGCGTCGGCGAAGGCGAGATGATGATGGGGCCCATGATCGACAGCTTGCGAGAAACCTTAGGGCAATCGCGAGAGGACCGTCTACTGGCCTTGGCCGAGGACGCCAACTTCTATGTCCCTCACCTCTATTCCCCACGTTACGAGAACGGCGTCTTCTTAGGTCTGGAGGCAGCGCCGTCGGTACCTGCCACGGTGAAGAAGAACTACATCGATCGAGGACTTTTTGCCGAACAAGACACCCATTCGGTGGTCCTCACCGAAGAGACGGAGTTCGGACGCTCCTTTCTTATTGAAGTGTCTCGGGGATGTCCTTATATCTGTCGATTCTGTACGGTGGGCTTCTCTTACCCCAAGGTCCGTTGGCGCTCGGCGGCTCAGTTGATGCGCTCGATCGAAAAAGTGAAGCCCTATCATCCCAAGGTGGGACTCATATCCGCCACCGTGGGGAATCATCCCGAGATCAAAGAGATCTGTCGCAGCCTTATGGAGGCGGACCTGGCGGTGGGATTCAGTTCACTGCGATCGGACCGGCTTCCCGATGAGATGATCCAGGCGATGGTGAAGAGTGGGGCTCGGTCTTTGACCCTGGCTCCCGAAACCGGTTCAGAGGCTCTGCGTCGATCCATCAACAAACGTTTCTCCGACGCCTCCTACTTCGACGCCGCAGAGCGAGCGTTTCGCGGAGGTATTAAGAACCTCAAGATGTACAGCATGGTCGGTTTGCCCAACGAGACAGAAGAGGACATAGACGCGCTGGTGGAGCTTGTCAAAAAGACTCGGCAAGTCCAACGGCGCGCCGGGGCTGCGGCCGCCAGGATAACATTAGGAATGGGACTGTTCGTGCCCAAGCCTCTCACTCCTTATCAGTGGGCTCCGCAGTTGGGTGTCAAAGACGCCAAGCGACGCATGCAGGTGGTGAAGAAGGCGTTGAGCGGGCTCGGCGGTGTGAGAGTGACCTCGGAGAGTCCTCGAGTCGCGACCATTGAGGGGCTCTTGGCTCGCGGTGACCGTCGTATGGCGAAGGTTCTTTGGGAGGTCCGTTGGGACGCGCGTTTCCCTTGCTTTAAGCAGGCCCTGCGCAAGCACGGCTTAAGTTTCGAATACGAGAACTATCGGCAACGCGATAGCGAGGAAGCTCTACCCTGGGGTCATATCCAAGCGTCCTGGCCCAAGGAGAGACTCTTGAAGGATGCTCAACGGGCCGAGCACGAGAAGCGGCGTGTCGTTCGAGACCCAGCAGGCTCTTAGACTATCGCACTTTGGGTGTAGTGGGAGCAGGCTCGGGTGGGGCGTCGTCGAGCGTCACTTCCAGAACATAGCTGCAAGCGGTTTCTCCAGCGCTGATGCGGAGTTGGTAGCGTTCTTTCTTGGGGATGACGAAGTTGAGGGCATCTATGTTGCCGACTTTAGCCAGGTCCCCTAGCACCGAGGTTCCCAAACTGTCGAGAAGCTGGAGAGTGGCACCCTTTTCGACTCCTCGAGTCAGCAGACTGGCCTTGAAGATCTGCCCTTCATCGCCGTCGAAATAGAAATCCTTGCGTTCACGGGCTTCAATACCGCCATGAATCGTAGTTCCGTAGGCTCCC
>CAZVVF010000357.1:0-5155 GCA_964630575.1 uncultured Burkholderiales bacterium
GAATTCTAGACACGGCGGGCATGAGGCGAAAAGCCAGGATCGATGATGAGGTGGAGTACTACTCGAGCTTGAGAGCGGCGAGTTCGTTGAAGCGTGCCCAGGTTGGAGTGTTGGTGATCGATGCCATTGATGGCGTGACCCAACAGGACAAGCGCGTGGCAGGGATGATCGCGGATGCTGGATTGGCGGTTCTCGTTTTGGTCAACAAATGGGACCTCATTGGAACCTCCAGTGATACCGCCGCTCGCCGGCAAAAGTTTGTTCAGGAACTCAGCGCCGACTTGGACTTCATGTCCTACGCCCCGGTTCTGTTTTTGTCGGCCAAAACCGGTGAAGGGTGTGAGGATATCCTACCGACTGTTCACGCCGTCCATGAACAGTGGAGCCGACGGGTGGGCACACCGCTGCTCAACGAAGTCATCCACGAAGCCGTGGCACTTCGGCCCCCGCCATCTTACAAAGGTCGGGTCCTGAAGGTCCTGTATTGCTCGCAGCGCAAGACCCAGCCTCCGACGTTTCTTTTGAAGGTGAACTCCACGGATCTCATTCACTTCAGCTACCAACGGTATCTTGAAAATCAATTGCGTCAGGCGTTCGGTTTCGTGGGAACGCCCATCCATCTCAAGTTTGGGAGATCGTCATAGATGTTTGGAATTTGGACCCTAGTGGTTGCCATTGCTGCTTATCTCTTGGGAGCTGTCCCTTTCGGAGTGCTCGTGGCACGAGCCGTGGAGAAGGACCTCACCAAATCCGGCAGTGGAAATACGGGAGCCGCCAATGCGTTTCGAACGCTCGGCTCAAAGGGCGGAGCCATTGTCCTTGTCGCTGACGTTTTAAAAGGAACGATAGCTTGCTTTTTGGCTTACATTTCGCTGGTTCCCGGATTCGCGCTGCCGGCGGCCAAAGCCGTGTTGGGCTTGCTCGCTGTTCTGGGGCACAACTACAGCGTCTTTCGAGGGTTCAAGGGCGGAAAGGGAATCGCTACAACGTTTGGGGTGGTCTTAGCGCTCAACCCTAAGGTTGCGGCTCTCGCTGCCCTCGTTTGGATCGCTGGCGTGGCTCTCTCGAAGTTCCCTTCGGTGGGCTCTCTCGCGGCTGTCTCATCGATGCCGCTTTTGATGGCCTTGGAGGGGGGAGATATCTCCTCGATTATGTTCTGTGTGGTGGCTGCAGGGTTTGCGTTTTTCCGTCACAAAGCCAATATTGAGCGGTTGAGACAGGGGCGAGAGCTTCGTTATGACGAAAGAAAGTAGTAGAGAAGTGATAAGGAGAGTTCATGATTGAAATCGAGAGCATACGAGGTCTACTAGACCAAGTCCTCACAGTGTCCGTAAGGGAGAAGGCCAGTGACGTCTATATAAAGTCAGGCAAGACCCCTATGTTGCGGATCGAGGGTAGCTTGATTCCAATCGAGTGCGCCGCTCTGACTCCCGAGATGATCGAACATCTCGTGATGACGATTATGCCCCCCCACCAAAAAGATAAGTTTGAGGCATTCCACGACGCGAACTTTATCTATCACATCGAAAACGTCAGCCGGTTTCGTGTTAACGCCTATCGCCAACAAGGCAGTGTCGCTATGGTATTACGGCGAGTAGAGGACGAGATCTTGGAGTTCGAAACTCTCGGCTTGCCTAAGGTCCTCGGACAACTCGCGATGCAGAAGCGAGGACTGGTCCTTTGTACCGGACCTACCGGGTCCGGTAAATCGACCACCCTGGCATCGATGATCAAGTATCGCAAGGACCGTTCGACAGGACACATCGTAACACTGGAAGACCCTGTGGAGTATCTCCACACGGACCAAGAGACTTGCATCGTGAGTCAGCGCGAGATCGGCCAAGACGTGCAAACCTTCGCCGAAGGTCTAGAGAGCGCGCTGCGACAAGCACCGGACGTTCTGTTGGTGGGTGAGATGCGGGATGTTGAATCGGTCAAGTCGGCGGTCTACTTCGCCGAGACTGGTCACCTCGTACTCAGTACCCTTCACGCCAACAACGCTTATCAGACCATTGAGCGAGTCTTGCAATTCTTCCCTGAGGATATGCAGGCTGCGACTTTGGCTCAAATTTCACTAAACTTGCGTGGAATCGTTTCTCAACGCTTGATCCCAGGAGTCGATGGCAAGCGTGTTGCGGCCGTTGAGGTCCTGATCGGAAATGTTCGGATGTCGGAACTCATTCGTGCTGGTTCTTTGACCCAGATGAAGAGAGAGCTCGACCAGTTTCATCCAGAGGGGATGCAGAGCTTTGACTACTCGCTAATCTCGCTCTATCGCTCTGGAAAAATAACGGCCGAGGAAGCGCTGCGAAACTCTGATAACGCGAACGATCTCAAGTTGAAGCTGAAATCGGTGGTTATGCCGATGGGCGGAGCAGGGGGACCCCAATAGGTGGCAGATGAAAAAGAGGATGAGGTAGTTATTCATACTGCCGAAGTCGTTGGTCCCGCATCGGAGAAAGACCAACCGAAGGCACTGCACTACGAGCGCTTAACACCGCTACCCAGTCGGGTTCGAGACGGTTCTTTCGAGGACGATCACTTAGTGGCGAGCGGGGAGAAGGTGCCCTACACCTCAATCACTTGTCTCGCTCTAGGCGTGATCGATCAGATGGTCAAGGACAGTGAATTGAAAAAGGGCCCTCTGCGTCAGATGGTCAAAAAAGTGACCGGCGGGGAGGATGGGGATTCCGCGAAGGACCGCGCCAAGACGACCCGGCAAGTCTACATTCTCGATGTTTTCACCGAGACTCAGGACCAACCGTTTCGCTTCGCCGGAAGCAATGTCAACTACAAGTCCTTCCTGGACAAAGTGACCTATGTTTCTCACCATAACTTTTTCAAATTCTGTGTTCACTTTGCCCGCAAGGTGCCCCACGCGCTGGCGACCACCTCAACGGCTGCCTTTCTAGCCAAGCGTCGAGAGAAGATCGCTCATTTTGATGATTTTCACGACTTTGAGCTTGAAGTGACGCAACAGATGCGAACGGGTCGCGACCTGGTAGAGATTGAGACGCTAGACCTTACTCGAGACAGTTGGATGGATGAATGGACCGATGATGACATCTCATAGCCGTATTTCAATCGAGGAGACTCGACACGTTGCGAACCTCTCCAAGCTCGATTTTAGCGAGGCTGAGCTGAAGGAATTGAACCTGGAAATGTCTCGTATCCTAGACACCGTGACCAAACTCGACAACGTACCGGTCGATGGACTTGAAGCGACTCTCGCTGTAGGGGCCTATGCCAACAGGTTTCGCGAGGACACGGTAGGGGAGTGCTTAGCACGAGAATCAGCCCTCCAAAACGCGCCGGATGTTGGCGATGGCTGCTTTGAAATAACCAGAATTCTTTCCCAGATTGACGAGTAAATAGCACATGACACACACGCTCAAAAGCAAGGTCCAAAAAGTACACGAAACGGGCCAGGCCGACTATTGGGTTCGGGATTCCATGTCGGCAATAAGCCGCCTGGAGCCCCAGCTCAACTGCCTTCTTTCGACAGATTTAGAGTTCGTTGAGGCTCAGATAAAGAGCCTGCAGACAAGGCTGGAGAGTGGCGAAGAAAACGCCCTGCCTCTGGCCGGTGTTCCCATTGTGCTCAAGGACAACATCTGTGTCGACGGGCAGTTGACAACCTGTGGCTCTGAGATGTTGGGCAATTTTGTTCCACCCTACGACGCTACGGTCTGGCAGCGCCTCAGGCAAGCTGGCGCCATCTTGGTAGGAAAAGCGAACATGGACGAATTCGCCATGGGAAGCTCTACCGAGAACTCGGCCTTTGGGGTGACCCGAAACCCCTGGGATCCCAGCTGTGTTCCAGGCGGAAGTTCAGGGGGCTCGGCCGCTGCGGTGAGCGCCCAGTATGTACCGGTTGCTCTGGGCTCTGATACCGGCGGTTCGATTCGCCAGCCCGCCTCTTTTTGCGGCGTGACGGGACTCAAGCCGACCTACGGCATGGTCTCGCGCTACGGGTTGGTGGCGTTCGCCTCGTCTCTGGACCAGATCGGGCCCATGGCCAGAAGCGCCGAAGACGCAGCCCTAGCACTGAGCTGTATCGCGGGATACGATCCTTTGGATGCCACCAGCGCCGACAGAGCGGTGCCCTCGGAATTGGCGAACCTCGAAGCCGCCCCCAGCGTCGAGAAGGCTCGTTTGGCGATCCCCAAGATCGTCTCCAGCCTCCTGCCCTCGGAAATGCTAGAAGCCTTTCAAAAAACCGTGGAAGAATTTCGGGCTTTGGGGATTGAGGTTGAAGAGGTCGACCTACCGTTTATGGAGGAATCTCTCTCCGCCTACTACGTGATCGCTCCTGCGGAAGCGTCTTCAAATCTGGCTCGCTACGATGGAATTCGCTACGGTCAACGTCCCACGGGCGAAGAGTTTGACAACGTTTCTGAACTCACAACGAAGACCCGCAGTAAGATGTTTGGTCGGGAGGTTAAGCGTAGGATCATGCTGGGGACCTACACTCTTTCAGCAGGGTACTACGATGCCTACTACAACCGAGCTCAGAAAGTCAGAACGGCGCTTCGCAATGCCTACGAAGAGACTCTCAGTAACTTTTCGGCCATCCTCACACCGACCACTCCTGGTCCCGCTTTTGGGATAGGGGAGAAGATCGACGATCCAGTGGCCATGTATCTTTCTGATATTTTCACCGTTTCGGCGAATCTGACCGGTTTGCCAGGATTGTCTATGCCCTCTGGATTTAAGGGCGGGCTACCGCTGGGAGTGCAACTCCTCGGGTCTCCCTTTTCCGAGGTTCAGCTGCTCACTCTTTGTCGGGACTTTCAACGGGCGACGGACTACCATCGACAGACCCCGGCTTTGGAAGTCCACGGATAGGGATAACCGGGGCTTCTTGACTCTCGCCGTCAGGAAGTAGCGGACCCAACTCTGAGCGGGATTCTTTCTCCCCAAGGATCTCGTCTCCGTCAGGAACTCCCTCTTCGTCGAGTCTCGCCCTCATCTCTGGAGGCATAGGGACTTCGGTGGGATATTCGCCAGCAGTCGCCTGCCACCAACCCCATCGCGATCTGAGGAAATTCGCCTTCGCTTGAGCCAGTTGAAAGCGCGAGACAGTGCGGGCCGACTGCGCGTCTAAGAGTTCCACGTTGGTCGAGATGCCGTTTTCATAACGAAGAATAGCCAC
>CAZVVF010000358.1:0-5153 GCA_964630575.1 uncultured Burkholderiales bacterium
CCGCGCTCCCCATCTCTACAACGACGCCATTCCCTCAGGGTCCACCACGGCTCACCCTCACCAAGAGAAAGACCTCCTCTTCAACCACGTCCTGCACTACTCCTCACAGCCCTCCTATCGGCTCTACAGCCAGCGCAACCTAGAGCCCCGCGTAGAGTTCGCCCGGGTCCGTGAAGCCGAGGTGTCCTACCTACACAGTTTCGGACTCAGCCCGGAACACGTCGTGCTCACCTGCTGCCCCTTCCAGGTGCCCCCCTGGAAGCTTCTCCTACGCAACAAGCCCTTTATTGAGAACTTCCAATGGAAGCCCAAAGAGGGCACCCGATTTCACATCGTCCCCAGACCAGGCCACACGGGCCCGAATAGAACCTTCACCAGCGAACCCTTCTTCTGCTTTCACCACGTCAACAGCTTCATAGGGGCCGATAAAAGACTAAAGGTGGACCTTGTCGCCTATCCCAACGCTAACATCGTAGGGCAGCTCCAACTCAAGAATTTGCGCGACGGTCGAGGCATCGATTTTGGCAGACTGCGCCGCTACAGCCTGGACCTCGAGAATGGTCGCATCCAGCGAGAGTGGGAGTCGGCACACCTTCTAGAACTCCCCCGAATCCACTACCAGCGAGTCAACTCACGCCCCTATCGCTTTGTCTACGGCGTGAGCGCCGAGGCGAACAAGAGCCCATTCTACGACCGTCTCCTCAAACTCGACGTCACCTCTGATGAAGGAACCTACTGGTCAGAGCCGGGAACCTTTCCTGGAGAACCGATCTTGGTGACTCGAGATGGACAGAGCCAAGAGGACCAAGGGGTCGTTCTTTCGGTGGTCCTCTGTGGAGCCCAAAAGCGTTCCTTCCTCTTGCTTCTCGACGCCGAGTCCTTTCAAGAGATAGCCCGAGCCTGGCTTCCGGTTCCAGTACCTCACGGCTTTCACGGCCTCTTCGAGAGGAGCCGAGAGAACCTCTCGGATGGAATGGGATCGGTCTACGGGAACGAAGGCTCGGTTCGTGCCGATGATACCACCACTCTTCAAGACCGAGCGCTAGAGCAGAACTGATGCGAGCCTGGCAAGAATATACTCAGATCCTTATCAGTCTCCTGGCCATGTGTACCGCACCAGCCTTGGTCCCCGTATTCTTGGGCCTGACCTCCCATATGGACAAAGCCGCCCGCAAGCGGACGGCCTTCGTGACCGCCACTACAGTGGTTGCATCACTGGTCTTTATGGTCCTATTCGGCGAGTCACTGTTCAAAATCATGGGTATCGATATCGATGAGTTCCGGGTGGGAGGCGGCATCCTCATTCTCATTTGGAGCCTCAAGATGGTCAACTCCGACCCACCATCGGCCGAGCCTGTAGAAACGGACTCCCCACCTCAGAATCCAGCCATCGTGCCTCTGGGAATTCCTATTGTGGCCGGCCCAGGATTGCTCACGGCGATGCTCATTCACAGCGCCGGCATGCAGAGCAAAGAGGACGATCTCATCCTGTTCTTCACGGCCCTCACTATGGGCCTCTACGTCTTGATCTCATTTTTGCTCGGCGAGTCCCTGGTCAAAGCCCTCGGTCAATCAGGCTTGTCGGTGATCACCAAAATTTCCGGCCTGCTCCTGACCGCGGTCGCTGTCGGTTTTATCGCCGACGGACTCAAGGCTCTGTTTCCCCTCCTCGCAACGCATTCCTGAGAGGATTGCCCATCAGGCTCACCTTCGTTCCTTTTGAGAGCAGCCTTTTGCAGAACCCCCGATCAAAAGGAATCCAGCCAAGGATCAACGCGTCGGCAGACCCCGGCTGTTCGAGCGGTTCGGACTGTTCAAGAGAAGCTCAACCCGATCCACGAGAGCCATAACGCTGAAAGGCTTCTGAATGAAGTCGAGGGCGCCGAGTTCCATGCACTCGAGTATTTCTGGAGGGGCCATCCTTCCACTGAAAACGAGAACGCGGGTATCATCAAGCCGATCTTCCTGGGCGATTCTGCGCAACAGAGGAAGCCCGTTCAGGCCCGGCAGGTTGTTGTCGAGAAGCAGCACCCGGGGCCGCCCAACGGTTCCATCGATCCAGTCCTCCAAGGCACGAAGGCCGTCGCCATAGTAGCCCACCAAAAAGCCCTTGGCTTCGCAAGCCGACAGAATGAGGTTGGCCAGTTCCTTGTCGTCTTCGATCAGCAAGACGTCGATTCGTCTGCTGCGAGGGACGGGGTCCTCGGTGCTGCTGTCGCTCAAGACAACGCGAGCCCGTCCACCTTTTTTGGCTTGGTAGAGAGCGGCATCGGCTCTTCGATACAGGGTCCCTATCTCGGTACCATCCTCGGGGAAAACAGACACACCAGCGCTGAAGGTCACATGAAAGCTCCCTTCGCTAGAGGTGAAAGTCTGAGCCTTGAACTCGCGAAGGAGATCTTCAAATTTCTTCACCGCTTGGGGACCGTCACAAGCGAGTTGGCCGACCAAAAATTCTTCTCCCCCCCAACGACTCAAGACATCTTCGTGTCGAAACCTCTGTCTGACAAGATGGGAAAAACTGTTGAGTACTTTGTCGCCCATGGCGTGACCGTGGGTATCGTTAACGGACTTGAAGCGGTCGAGGTCGATGATCACCAAGGTCAGGGTCTTCTTTTGTCGCTTGGCCAGACTCAGCAAGCGTTCCAGGTCCTGGGTCGCTCGTCGGCGGGTGTCGAGATGAGTGAGAGCATCCAACAGCTCTTCCCTTTGATACTGAAGGCGGTTGCTCTGATTTCTCAACTTCCGAAGAAAAATCGCCGTGTTCTCGGACTTTATGAGATTGTCATCCGCCCCCGCATCATAGAGGCGCAAAGCCAGTTCAGGATCGAGACGGTCGGTCATAAACACCAGGGGAAGATCAGAGCGACGAGGGTCCGATCGGATCACGCGACACAGCTCTTCCCCGCTCGGCTGAGTCATGTTGGCATCAAAGAAGAGGACGTCCGGCCTGAATGTCTCCAGGCGGTTCCACAAGTCTCTGGTGCTCTTTTCTGTCACCACTTGGTTGCCAGCTTCCTCCAGGGCGGCTTGAAAGCTCTGCAAAAAAGCAGCGTCCTCGTCAACAACGAGCATACGACGCGTGGGACACGCGGTTTGGTCAATGATTCGCTCAAGGGCCACGAAAAGGGTTTTCAGTCGCCCCTGCCTCGGACAGACGGTCCCGGCTCCTGTGCGCACAGCCTGCGCACGAACCTCGAGAGTGTCGCGCTCAATGAGCGCAATGATAGGCAACTCGAGAGGCAGAGGGAACTCTTTGGCACGAGGATGAGCCATGTCCAAGACCACAGCGCTCCAAGAGTTTCCCATGAGAGGCTCGATATCTTCCAGTGGCGTGATGACCACGCCTTTGGAGTGACCAAAGGCGAGAAGTTCCGCCAGTGGGAAGTCGTTTCCAGCAAAGACTGCGATGGGCTCCAGCTCGGAGCCCTTTGGGGCGGAAGGTTCTGCCTGAAAAATCAGCTGGTGCAAGAGCTTCGCCTGGTGAGCGAGAGCTTCTCGGGACTCCCCCCGTAGGAGCATGCCCTCCAAGACTTTCGCGCTTCGACTACAGTTCTCTAATCCAAAGCAACCTAGAGTGCCAGCGAAGGTGTGGGCATGATGGGCGAGTTTGTTCGCATAAAGCTCAAAATCCGCCGACGAGAGCATTTTCTCAAAAGAGATAATCCGCTCCAGCAAATGGGGCCGAGCCTCTTGCCAAGCCTGGACGAGCAATCTATGTTCGGAATCGTTGGCCTCGTTCATCCCAGCACCGTTCGAATTATCAAAAGAGACCCCTCCACTGAAGATGCGGAGGTTTTAGAGCCGATCAACTTTGAGATCACCGGTCGTGAAAGGTCTCCCACATCTGTTGAATATCCTTGGAGAGCTTCATGGGCTCGAAGGGTTTGCTGATCACCTCGAAAGCCCCCAAAGCTTGGTATCTCTCCATTTCGTCTGGTTGAACCTTCGCCGTCATGAAGAGAACCAAGACATCCGTGAGGTCCATCACTTTCTTGAGCTCGGCCAAGGTCGTCGGACCATCCATTTCGGGCATCATAATATCGAGCAGCAGAACCTGGGGCTGAAATCCCGGAGCCTTCTCTAGGGCCTCGGCCCCACTGGAGCAACTGAGCAAGTCGAAGTGGCCCAGCTTTTCCAGCGCGACGCCTGCGATAATCCGGATGGAAGGGTCATCATCAACATGAAGGATACGTTCGAGTTTATTCAATCTTGATTCTCCGATGGTAAAGGGATAGAGGAAAGAAGCTCAAGAACTCTCTCTTGAGCGGAGCCATTTTTTTCTAAAACAGCGGCCACATGGCAGGCCAAGATGTTCGGCACCTCGTGGCCTGATAGGATAATGATGGGGAGTTCCGGCTGGGTCACTTTCAGAGTTTCCCAGAGAGTCTCACCGTGACCGTCGGGAAGTTCCAAGTCGAGCAGCACGAGGTCAAACGCCTCTCGGCGCAAGAGAGCGTTGGCCTCGGTGAGGGTCGAGGCGTTGACCAAGGTAGCCCGTTTGATGAGCTGAGTGGAGAGCACTCGGGAAAAATCTTGGTCGTCTTCGACGTGAAGAACACGGATCATACGGCTCTTGCTCGAAACTCTCGGCTTATTGGATGGGCTGAGCCGAAACCAGAAGTGCGCCCCCTTGCCGGGCTCTGATTCATAGCCGATGATACCGTTCATACTCTCTACGAGTTCTTTGCAGATAGCCAAGCCCAGACCCGTCCCTCCAAGGGAGCGAGAGTCGCTCGAATCGGCCTGGGCAAACCTCTGGAAAACCCGTGGTCGAAAATCCTTGGGGATCCCGGACCCCTGATCGATCACACTCACAACCACCCCACCGCAGGGCAAAACCTCATGCTGCAAGGTCACGGTCTGCCCTGGGGCCGAGTGTTTGCAGGCATTGGAAAGCAGGTTGGTGATGACCTGGGTCAGCCGTGCAGGGTCGGCGGTTATGCCAACGCTCTGCTCGCCTTTTCGCACAATTTTGACCCCCCTGCCCTCGGCATAGCCGGTCATCTCCGCGACGTTCGCCTCTAGCAAGGGAATGAGTTCGACGGGTTCGAGATGGACCTCTAGCTTAGCATCGAGCAACTTGTTCAAGTAGAGCAGGTCATCCACGAGCAATCCCAAGCGCTGGCTATTGCTCACGGCGATCTCCAACA
>CAZVVF010000359.1:0-5153 GCA_964630575.1 uncultured Burkholderiales bacterium
AGGTCGTGCAACTAGGCCTCCTCGACTTCGAGGCAGCCCAAGCACTCCAGGAAAAGCTCGTTGAAGCCCGCAAAAAAAAGGCCTAAACCGACACGCTGCTGTTGCTCTCTCACCCAGACGTCATCACTCTAGGAAGAGCCAGCAGTCGCCAGTATCTTCGCCATTCAGAAGAAGAACTGAACGCGCGCGGCATTAAAGTTGTCGAGGCAGGCCGTGGTGGCGAGGTCACCTTCCATGGTCCGGGACAGCTGATCGCCTATCCGATCTTGCAACTCCGAGACCGCGAGCGTGACCTCCACGGTTACCTCCGGTCGCTAGAGGAGATCGGAATAGGAATCTGCCGTTCCTTTGGTATTCGAGCGCAGCGGGTCAAGGAGCGCACCGGGGTATGGGTCCAGGGCAAGAAGATCTCTGCCATAGGAGTCAGGGCGCGTTCCTGGATAACCTTTCATGGAGTCGCCTTCAATCGCACCCGAGACATCGAGGGTTTTCACCTGATTGTGCCCTGCGGCATCGCCGATGCGGGGGTCACCTCCTTGGAACACATCCTCGACAAGGCCGTTTCAGCCCAAGATCTGCAAAAGCGGTTTTGCCTGCAGTTTGCAGAAGTGTTCAAACGGGAACTCCTTAAGATAACACCCGCTGAACTGCATCAGCAGATCAGCGAAATTAGCCATCGATCAAAGCCAACAACACGACCCCCAGAGCCAAGGACAGAGTAATGCCGAGCAAACACTTCATCGAACTTCCCGTCGTTTCCAACCCACCAACGGGCACCCCCACCGCTGACCTCCCCTTTCCACGCGACGAAAAGTGGCATGAACAGCCGAAAAAGCCTTCCTGGCTCAAGGTCAAACTGCAAACGGGCGAGTCGTATGCCAACATCCGTCAGATGACGCAGGGTCTTCGCCTCAACACGGTGTGCCAAGAGGCTCGCTGCCCCAACATTTTTGAGTGCTGGAGCGAAGGAACCGCGACCTTTATGGTCATGGGTGACACCTGTACCCGAGCCTGTGGATTTTGCGCTGTCAAAACCGGACGCCCCGAAGCTTTGGACCGAGACGAACCGGATCACGTCGCCGAGGCCGTTGAAAAAATGGGTGTCGCTCACGCGGTGATCACCTCGGTGGACCGCGACGATCTGCCAGACTTAGGCTCTGGGCACTTCGCGGCTGTGATCCGGGCGGTCAGAGAGCGAACTCCTGAAACCAAGGTGGAAGTCCTCATCCCTGACTTCCAAGGCAAACCGGAATGCCTCGAAACGATTCTCGAGGCCCGACCAGATGTGCTGAACCACAACACCGAAACCGTGCCCCGACTGCATCGAAGGGTGCGGACCAAGGCCCGCTATGAATGGACCCTGGGAGTCCTCAAGCAAGCGGGTGAGTACCGCGACCGACATCACCCCAAGATGTTCACCAAAACCGGACTGATGCTGGGTTTGGGAGAGTCGCTGGAGGAGGTCCTCGCCACCATCGAAGATATTCGAGCCCAGGGAACGGACATTCTCACAGTCGGACAGTACATGCGCCCTTCCCTCAAGCATCTACCCATCGAGCGCTTCTGGACCCCGGAGGAGTTCGACGAGATAGGCCGAGAAGCTCGAAAGATGGGCTTTAAGTTCGTTGAGTCTGGCCCCTTGGTACGCTCATCCTATCACGCGGGTCGCCATCGGCACGGAGCCGAGCAGAAACACTAGAGGCCTACTCAAAGCAGACGGTCAGCGAGCAAACGAAACGCCGCGGGCTCCTGAGCCCGCGGCGTTTCGGTCGACTCACAAGATGAGCTTAGGCGACTAGACCGTTGCCTGAACGAGAGGACCTGCGTCCCGAATCTCTCGGCTCGCCCCATCTTCGAACTTCTTGAAGTTCTTGTGGAAGAGACCAGCGAGTTTTTGCGCTGCACGGTCATACTCAGCAGGGTCCGACCAGGTCTTCTTGGGTGCCAAGCACTCCGAAGGAACTCCGGGGCAGGCCACTGGAATGGAGACGCCAAAAATCGGGTCCTGGTAGGTGTCTTGCTCCGCCAAGCTACCGTCATGGATGGCGTCTACAATGGCTCTTGTGTACTTGAGACTGAAGCGCTTACCGACTCCATAAGGGCCACCGGACCAACCCGTATTCACGAGCCATACGTTGGAACCGTGCTCCCTGATCTTCTCAGCCAAAAGTTCGGCATAGCGGCTCGGATGCCAGACCATAAAGGCGGCTCCAAAACAAGCCGAGAAGGTAGCCTGAGGCTCATCGATACCCTGCTCTGTGCCAGCGACCTTGGCCGTGTACCCACTGATGAAGTGATACATAGCCTGCTCAGGCGTGAGCCGACTGACAGGAGGCAGCACGCCGAAGGCGTCACAGGTCAACAGGATGATGTTCCTTGGATGACCGCCAACACACGGGATCTTGGCGTTCGGGATATACTCGATGGGGTACGAACAGCGGGTGTTTTGAGTCAGACTGTCGTCGTCATAATCCACCTCGCGCGTTCGCTGATCGATCACAACGTTCTCGAGAACCGAACCAAAGCGTATGGCATTGAAGATCTCAGGCTCCGAGTCTTCTCTCAGCCGAATACACTTAGCGTAACAACCACCTTCGATGTTGAAGACACCGTCATCGGTCCAACAATGCTCGTCATCGCCTATCAGAAGCCGACGCGGGTCGGCCGAGAGTGTCGTCTTGCCGGTACCCGAGAGACCAAAGAACAGAGAGACATCTCCGTCGGGTCCCTCGTTTGCCGAGCAGTGCATGCTCATCACATTCACCTTGGGCATGAGGTAGTTCATGATGGTGAAGACACACTTTTTCATCTCACCTGCATACTCGGTCCCCAAGATAACGATCTGTTTCCTGGCCAAGTGCAAGACAACACTCGTATCCGAGTTCATCCCTTTGGTGTAGCGATTGGCTGGGAAGGCACCGGAGTTGAAGACAACGTAGTCCGGTTTGCCAAAGTTCTCCAATTCCTCGTCCGTGGGCCGGATGAGCATGTTGTGCATAAAGAGTGCGTGATAGGGCCGTGTGCAGATGACTCTTATCTTGAGCCGATACTTGGGGTCCCAACCAGCGAAGCCGTCGAGAACGAACAACTCTTCTCGGGTATTCAGATAGTCGATGGCCCGCTCAAAATTAATATTGAAGGTATCTTCATCCAGCTTGATGTTGACATCACCCCACCAAATATCGTCGGCCGATCCCGCCTCCTCAACGACTCTCTTGTCCTTAGGGCTTCGACCTGTCTTTCGGCCAGAGTCGCAGACCAGAGCACCACTCTTGGAAATGGAAAACCCTTTCTCCAGACGGACCGCTTCCTCGTAAAGCCTGCCGGGGGCCAAGTTCCTGTGAAGCGTTGGTACGCTAATACCGTGGTGTAAAAGATCAAATTCCATTGAGCGTCTCCCTGTTAAAGTGTTCGCTTTCCGTTCTGCAAAAGGCAGGTCAGGTCTGGCTGACAACACTTTCGAATTTCGGCAGAGCCCTTCTCTGCAGAGGGTTGAACACCTCTGTTTCTACCACGTGTATTGGTAGCGAAGCCGAAATCCTTGAGAGTCTATCTTGGGCCCCTCCAACTCGCTTCGTATCTCATAATTGAGCATCACTCGGTGAACCGGCTTCCTCGAAAGATAAGCGTTCAGGCCTATGGTGAAGCGATCCCGTTCGTTCTGAGTGTTGTCCGCGAAGAGCGAGTTCACCGAGCCGACATCTGGGTCAAAGCGGTCGTAGCCGAGAACGAAATCAAGCTCCTCCCGCAATCGATGAGTGCTGTAGGCGTAGAAGCCCCTGGAGGGTGTCTTGCCCCGACTGAAGAGATTGTAGCCATCGCTCAAGATGTACTCGGCGTCCAATGCCCAATCATCGGTATTGAAGTGCAACTCCACCCCGGTTCGCCTGACCGGAAGGTCCGGCCCTTCGTCTTCGGGACGATAGGTCCCCAACTGCCCGGAAGCCCCTATTCGAAAGCCGGGTGCAGCCTCGTAGACCAACCTTGCCGCCACATCGTTGACCCCGTCGACCGCCCTCTCGTTTTGTCCCTGACCCTGCACCACCGCAAATCCGTACTCGAATCGCCCCTCGTTGCCAAAGGCTCCCAGGCCGATATCACGTTGAAAGAACTGACGACTGACGTCACTGCGCTCCACTGTGGTGAGATTCACCGAAGAGCCAAAAAACTCCGAGCCGAAAGGCACCTTGAATTGGCCTCCACGAAGGTGATGCCCATCCACGAATTCGTACCTAAGATAGAGGTCTAAGCCGGTCAGCTTCAAGGCCGTAAATTCAAATTCATCGGGTTCGAGATCGAACTCAGTCATCAGAGAGAGATCGGGAGAGAAGTCGACCCGAGGTTTCAGGCGCAGGCGTCTCGGTGTGATCTGCGTGGCCGCCTCGAAGGAGCCGATCCCGTTTCGCACGGGACTGATCGAGGTGGCCTGTCCCGACCCTAGTTCGCCATCATCGAGCTGAATCTGAACCTGTCCGTTGAGGATGAAATCAGGAAAGCTCCGAGCTTTCTCCTCGGATGAGACCGCCGATGCGCTCCACAGAATGAGAAGCGCCGTCATGACAACAAACACAGACTTCATAGGAACGGCCGCCGTTCGACAGCTCACCAGTTTCATCCCTGCCGTAGGGCGGAACCGAGCTGGCCGAAAGCCCTCTATTCGGTGTCTTCGAGGGAAACGCCAGGAGTCTCCCAACCCGGGGTTTCAAACCAACTCTGGGCAGGCTGCGAAAGGGGGTCTCCCTTGCCATCTAAAGGCACAACGCTCCAAAAATAGCGGCCTTGGTCGAGACCTGCCGCCCCCTCAGGCATGGAGAACTCCGCCGCAGCCACGCGACTGCTGAAGACGATTTCTTGCACCGCCTCATCCTGACTGAGATAGAAGGCGTAAGACTCCGCTCCTTGAGTCGGAGCCCAGCTAAAACGAGGCGGGCCCGCAGGGACCGAACTCTGGCTGGGAGTCAAATCCAAAATTTCAGAACCGACCAGCTCTCTCGCCTCTTGCAAAACCAGCATGAGGTCGGGACGCTGCCTGTTGAACCCCCGGATCAAGGTCGGACTGGCAGGCGTTGGGATAGACGTGACTTTCTGGGAGGCCAAAAAGGAGCTAAACCTGGGGAAACGCTCGACCACCAAGGTACGCAGCGAGGAGGAGG
>CAZVVF010000360.1:0-5152 GCA_964630575.1 uncultured Burkholderiales bacterium
GGTCAGCAAGAGTGCCGTTGGCGACATTAGAGGAAATGTCTACGGTCATATCACTGTTGGCGCCGGCCACACTGATACATGAACCGACGTTCTGATTGTTGCTGTTGGTGAAGATGTTGTTCGTCACGATCACGTTTGCATCGGAGTTGAGATTGAAAGAGCTGATGAAACTCTGGTTCGTGTTGGACGGGGCGTTCAGAGTGTTTCCATCGATGGTGAGAATTCCGATGGCATTGTCACAGTTGATATGTTCAGTGGTGGGGTTCTCGATGGTATTGTTCGACACGGTGACATCGGCAACGCCGTCGATGATAATTCCGTCCGAAGGTGAGCCATCTATGATGAGACCAGAGACAGTGTTATCTCCTCCGCAGGTGATCGGTCCCCTAAGAGATGGAGCAAGACCCTGCGGTACGATCACTTGAGTCAAGATCAGTCCAGTACCTTCACCAACGAGGTCCACACCAGCGGGCAAGCTTATCGCCTGGTCCAGACCTGTTTGGGTTCCATTTCCACGGGCCACGAAGATGGTATCGCCGGATTGTGCCACATCGGTGGCTTCAAGGAGCGTGTCGAATGGTGCGGCCTGGCTTCCGTTGCCGTCTGGGGCAGCGGTATTGTCTACGAAGTAACCCAAGCCGGTACTGGTCATGGTAACGGTGGCCTTGGAGGCCCCACCACTATTGCTGAGAGTGTAGCCAAACGTTTCGGGCCCCACGAATCCGAAGACCGGGGTATAGCTGAAACTGCCATCTGGGTTGAGCACAATAGAGCCGCCTTGGCTACCAATAGCATCGTAGTCGGAAATAACAGCTCCATTGACGGTATCGTTGGCCAAGACACCTGTAGCGGCCTGATTCACAGTAGAGTTGCCCAGAGCCTCGAAAGCATCGTTCACCGCAATTGGGGCCGGCTGAATGCCCGTATTGGTAAAGACGAAATCGTTACTAGAACTGCGGCAACCACTCATCAAGGTGGCTGTAGTCAGGCCCGATACGAGCAACGTTCTACCTCTGGTCAAAAATTTAGTCATGAGTACTCCTAGACAATATTCGCCTGTCTTGTCGGCACTATCTCACATTCCTTCAATCTGAAAGAATTAAGGCCTCGCCCACTTCTTGCTCTTATCATCTCAGGTCTTTGGGTCCCGAAGTTCAACCTTGTTTTCATCCGGCTCAGCGCTCCACAAAAACACGCCGCTCACGTGGGACTCTGGTCCTGGCTGGATCGCGACACCAGCGGAGCGAAGCTGCTCGATCATTTCGTCCTTGTTGTCGACTCGATCGTTGATCCTGAAGCTCGACTCACTCGGACTGAACCACTCCGTGATCGGGTCCACCGATCCGAACCAACCCAATCCAAATCCCAGCACTCTAACCTTCCAGTTCAGCGTGGCGCAAGCGGCCACCGTGCCCACCTTCACCCCCTCCGGCGCAGCCACGACGGACGTCACCGCTCCGACCACTTTCGCCAGTGACAATCCTTACGTGCCCTTTGCTGGCAATATTTTGGTTACGCCATGATCTGAAGTTGATGGCGTTGGTAAGTGGCGGTGCATCGCGCTGTGATGTCGATTGAAACTACGAAGAACAACTGTACTGTGATATGCCGCCAGTACGGAAGTACTCTTTGGGTTTGAGCTGATAATACTTCGCCTCGACTTCCCCAGACTGCTCGTCATACGGATGGCTGAGCACCTCTTGCAACTCCCTGACCAAAGTATAATCCCAATTCGCTGCTTGCTGATACGCCGGTACAACGAGCCATTCTCGCCAGGTGTATTTCGGGTTCACCAGTTTCATCTTGGCTGAAACCGCTTCCGAGTCTGAGTTGTTCGCTGCCAGGACTTGATCTCGCCACTGATTCAGCCAAGATACCCATTGGCTTTCTAGTTCTGTAGAAACGTCATTGTAAAAACTCTTTTTAAGCTCCGAAATGCTCTGGGGGACCTTGGATAACTCGCGAAAGAAGATTGTATAATCAACCTTTGTTTGCATCATGAGTCGCATCAATAATCTGAAAGTTCCAGGGTGGAAAGCATCTAGACCAAGTTTCGAAGCCCAAACACTCTCCAGTTCCACTCGCATCGTATCAGGAAAGCCTTGGCGAATTCTCTCGAACTCTTCAAGCTCTTTCGAATCTCGCAGCAGGGGACGCAGAGCCTGGCAAAACATTTCAAAATTTGCGTAGCCCGCGTTGGGTTGGTTAAAGAACGAAAAATGCTCACCGCCGCCGGTCCACGGTTGAAATTCAGGGTCAAAAACCTCGCAAAAACCAAAAGGACCGTAATCTAGGGTAAAGCCTCCGGCGGCGCAGTTGTCGCTATTGAAGTTCCCCTGGCAGTAACCAACCCGGATCCAGTTGGCAATCAAGCGAGCCAGGCGGCCCCGAAAAAGCTTGGTTAATTCCAAGAGCTGCTTCTCAAAACTCAAGCCTTGATCGATTTCTGCTTTGTACTCTCGCTCTATCAAATGGCCAACTATCATCCTCAATTCTTCAAGTGCGGCAGGGTGGGCCTTACTGCGAAGACGTCGCGAGAAAAGTTCCAGCTGACCGACACGAAGAAATGATGGTGCCACCCGAGTGGCAATGGCTACAGGGTTGGTCGTCATAATGTCGGGGTCCCCTGAGTTTGAGCCTGCGGAGTACCAAGGTCTTGGTACGGTTTCCGATTTGGAAACATACAAAGTCAGTGAGCGCGACGTTGGGATGCCTAGCGCGTGCATGAAATCTTGCCCAAGGAACTCGCGTACGCTTGACCTTAGCACCGCTCGGCCATCGGCTCCCCGGCAGTAAGGTGTAGGTCCGCCACCCTTCAATTGCATTTCCCAACGCTTGCCATTGAGTTTACCCTCAAAAATCGAAATAGCCCGACCGTCGCCGTATCCGTTTCCCGTTTGAAAAGGGCATTGTCTCGTATACTCCGTGCCATAAATAGAGAGCGCATAGCCTGTTGCCCAGCCAAACTTTGTCATCGGCGGAACGATCCCAGAAAGGTCACCAGAAAACACCTTTCGGAAGGATTCATTGTGAACCAACCCATCGCTCAAGCCTAATTCCTCAAAAAACGGCTTACTGTGACTCACATAGTCAGGGTCGGGAATGGGTGTTGGCACTACGGGAACAAAATGACCAGAGCGCACCTGGCGGGGAGAGTGATCAACACCGTCGCCTGTGGCGTCCGGATCGGCCTTTAAGTTCTTTATGAAAGAGTAATCCGCTAGCTGGGCAAAGTCGTCAAAATGATTCAGCAGCCTCGCTTCGGCCGTGTTGTCTGAGGAACTCTGTGGAATCGTCATGGGCTGTTAGTCTAGTGACTTCTCCTGAATTCCTTTGTCGCCAATGACATGGGGCTGCTGAACTGTTCGCCTTTGAGACCTGTCGAGAACGAGTTTGCAGAGACCGAACCATCAACAGAAATGGCTACTGCGGAGCGAACTGTCGTAGGGCGAGGAATCGCAGAGCAATCCACCGTCGAGCAACTCGTAAGCGATGCTATCAGGACCGCTGTCGGGCTCCCAACCGTGAACCACTACCCTGTTGAAGACAACGAAGAGTGCTGCCACTCTAAACGACCCGGCCGAGTGCTTTTCGAAGAGGAGGTGAACCTTCATCACCTGGTCGACGCCCTTAGATCGTTTCTCAAGAGTTCTGTCCGGTTGCTTCCCGCCCAGCGGCCTAGCGGCTCGGTGACTGCGTAGCTCATCGCTTCCATAGCGGTGCCATGCCGCGCTCTTCGCTCCTTGCCACCAAGGTGTCGCGCAACCCATTTCTAAGATTGGGACTCCTAAGACCAGTTCGGCAATCCTACTTGTAGAAAGCCTTCAGTAGCCTCGTACACTCTGGGGAGATTTTTTTTCCCATGTAATGCATTTAGGAATATCTCTGCTGCCAAAAGTTGCCTAAAAGAAACAGACGAGATAAGATAGAGAGCATGACCAGCAGACTCAAAGAAGCGATAGTTTACCCCATTAGTGACCCGAACTGGCTCAATAAGATCGGGATGTGGTTTCTGTACTACGTGCTCTACGTCACAGCTCCAGCCTTGTTCGGTCACTATTTGTCCATCTTGGAAAGAACGATAGCACACCCTGATGACGAAGAGATGCCTGGCTTCAAGCCACTCTGGGGACTCTGGAAGAAGGGGTTCCTCAACCTCTTAGCCATTGCACTAGTGCAGATCGTGCCAGCGGTTCTGAATATGGCAGCTTGCACCATCTGGATGGTCACATCCGCCCCAGAAAACCCGGACGGATTTCCCATCCCGTTTCTGATTTTCTTTGGTATTCATGGCGCCATCGTGTTAGCGACCATTCTCTTTTTCCCAGCAGCCTGCATACAACTCACCACCGCCGACGGAGGTTGGCAAAGCATTTTCCGCTTCAAAGAAGTCTGGCATATCACCACCGCTAAGCCAAGCCAGTATCTCCTAGTGGCCTTCTTCCCTATCCTAGCCTGGTGTGCGTTCGCCATCTGTGCCTTGACCGGTGTTGGACTCTTGCTCTGCATCCCAGGACTGCCGCTCTTGATATTCTCCCACGCTCGCCTCACCGGCCTCTACTACCGGGACAACATCAAAGCCGATTCGAAACCTGACTCAGGCATCGCTCAAGCTAAATGCCAGCAAAACTGCTGATGAATGGCAGGCTCAGTTTCAAGCGACTCCATCCTCTCCAGCGCCGTCTAGGCGGATTCGGTTTAGGAGGAGAGAGTTCGGCCAGTCCGGTCGAGGTGATGGAGAATCAGGGGCAAGACTAGGGAAATCCAATTATGGTATTTCCCAGGGGCAGCGCGTCCTGAAAAACATCAGGATTAGGGAACCGTCTCTCGTCCAAATTGAGGATGAACTCGATACCGCTTCCGGCGAAGTCACCTCCAAGTCGGAACTCCTCGGAATCGGAGACCGGGCTGCGCCCCGGGTGCGCCGGAGCGGCAACACGGACCGGCGCGTCGGGCGACACCGGACCGGCGCATCACCCGTGACCGGATCATGATCCAGCTGTCGGTGGTGCGCGTTCGACCAGGCAACACGGACCGGCGCGTCGGGCGACACCGGACCGGCGCACCACCCGTGACCGGATCATGATCCAGTTGTCAGTGGTGCGCGTTCTAGTAGATGCGCGTGACCGGCGCGTCGGGCGACACCGGACCG